>CAYIHC010000084.1:0-5221 GCA_964363105.1 Candidatus Woesearchaeota archaeon
CGACCGTAAAAACATTTATTGTATCTACTTATAATTTTACAGCAAAAAATTTATGTGCCAGTTCATGTAAAATAAAAGCACTTCCAACGATTAAAGCAATTATTAAGAAATTTCTAAGAAAATTATCCATGTTTAATCCAAAATAAGCAAGCATAAATACAACACTTACAGCCAGCCACGCTTTGACCAAATCTTTTATTTCATCCTTTGAAAACTTCATTTGAACCATGATTATTACCAATTAACAACAAATTTAAATCTATCTGTTCATTCCCAAAACTTATAAATTAATTATAAACTCTAAAAATATGCAAAATTCATTAAAGACTTTTTTTTACAAACATTTTAAAACAAAACAGTTAATTCCAAAAACCTTAGCTCTTTTTCTCTGTTTGATTCCTCAGGGAAATGCAAATAACCTAAACCAATTAAAACCAAAAACAACACTTGAAAGTTCATTTAAAGATAGAAAAAATGAAATTATAGGTTTATTAACAAAAATACCAGAAGAGGATCAATCAAAAGTCTTAGATTATTTAAAAAAATCATGGAGTTTATACGAAGATCCTTCAAAATTAATAGATGAAATAAAAGTAAGGTATAATCTAACAGAACCAGATAATCAAATCCCAAATATACATTATACAGAACAAATTCCAGCAGATGGCTTAACAAAAGAAGAATCAGCTAAGTTTATACGAAAAGTAAGCCACTTATCAACACCAACAGGAAAACCAAAATTAGATTTAGAAGGTGCTGTATATTGTATTGCAGCAATTAGCTATGAAGTAGACAGAAACACTTCAAATAGTGGCTTAACACAAGGATTAATAGATTCATTAAGCAGAGTTGCTGATTTTTTAATAGAAACAACAGATACAGCCAAAGCAGCAGAAGAAGCATTAACAAAACACCAGATGTTGGAAGGAAGAAGGAATATAGAGTTAAGTGAAAAAATAAAAAAATGGAATTCAACTGAAGAAAGAACAACATTTTATGATAAACCAAGAAAAGCAGTTTCAAAAAAGTTTTTAAGGAGATTAAGAGAAGTAGGCTTTGGACATATTTCAGTTGACTTGGATTCAAATTTAAGTTCACCAAATATAGATGAGATCAGTCTATCCATATTAAAAACAAACATTGGTGGATATACATGGGAAATACGTTTTTTTGTAAATCATGATGAATTAAAACAATTTAGATATGATACAGGTTCGTATCTTGAGAATAATCTAACACCCTTAGAAAAATAGTCTACTTAAAAACTCTTCCGGTTGCCATGCTCCAAAATAATAAATCAAGTTCATCCATCTTAATCCCTATTTTATCCCCATAATCTTTAAATTTGTTTTCAATTTCAAAATATTTGTTTTTAGTTAAGCTTTTAGGAATTTCCTCAATTACCTTCAATTTATTTAAACATCTTAATATATGCCTGTCCAAAATAGCTAAGTTCTCTCTTCCAACATTGCGCAAAAAATGACTACTTTCCTTTAACCCGTGGCCTTTTATATTTTTAACTAACCACCCTCTTAATTTTAAATTGTCTATTTCTCTTAGATTTTCATAGATATTTTTCCAGTTATCTCTCATTAAGCTCAGATATTCTCCTTTGTGATTATGAAATCTTACTCCTCTTTGTAAAAAATTCTGTAATTCTTTTAATTCCATTCCCTTTTCAAAAAAATTCAATTTTTTTAAATCCTCAACAATACTCCAGCACCTAAAACCATTCGATTGAGGTGTTAAAATAGTAAAACATAATTCATAAAACAAATCTTTCTCGCTTTTAACACTTTTATACTCTTCCCAAGCCTTTTTAATTTCTTCTTTTTTCTTATTATATTCCTCTAAAACAATTTCATTATTCATAACAACAAAAAGGCAAAGATATATATAAGCTTTTATAGTCTTAAGGTTATGAATAAACAAAGAGGTATACTTTATGCATTCTTAGCCGTAATATTATATGCAACTATCGGCTTTGGCTTTAAGATTGCTGTAACAAATGTAAATCCCTTTATAGCAACAGTTTACATTGGTTTATTCGCAACTTTGTTCTTAGGAGTTTATCTCGCAATAAAAGGTAAATTAAAAGACGTCATCAAAGAGTTCAAGAAAAACAAATTATTTTTTATCATAGCAGGTTTTATAGGTTTAGGTCTTCAGCAAATACTATATCTAAAATCTTTCTCGCTTTTACCAGCATCAAACGTAGTTATTTTATTCTACCTTTATCCGATTTTTATGATTTTCATTTCAGGATTATTCTTTAAGCACAAGATCTCAATTAAATCTATACTACTTCTATTTATTGGTTTCATCGGAGTCTACATCTTAATTTCCAAAGGTAGTTTAATTATCCCTATTTTAAGTTTAGGCACTATTTTAGCAATCTTAGCCTCTCTTTCTTGGGCCTTTTTCTCAGTTCTTATTAAATACAAAAAATTTGAAGTTGAATCAGGAATGTTTTTGTTTAATTTATTTGGGTTAATATCACTCCTTTTAATGATTCCTTGGTTTGGTTTTGATTTCAAAATCTCAACAACTGCAATTATAGGTTTAGTTTATTTAGGAATCTTTCCAACGGCAATTGCCTTTTTATTTTGGAACAAGGCTCTAAAATCCACAAATCTAAGCACTTGCTCAAACATAGCCCTTCTTACCCCCCTACTATCGATCCTACTAATAAGTATAATACTTGGTGAAAAGTTAGTTCCCACTTTAATAGTTAGTTTAGTTCTTATAGTTGGCTCAGTTTATCTAAATCTAAGGTTTGAAAAAAATAAATAAGGGTTTAAACTATTCTAAATATCTTGAGTCTATCCTCCCGTTAGATTAAATCTCCTGTTAATTAAACCTTCTTCAAACATAAAATCAATTTTCTTCTGAACTTCTTATTGAACTAATAGCCACTTCCAAACAGGTAGGATAGTTATCTTCTTTCCATGAATAAGTAATTCATCCTCTTGTTCATAAGTCAAAATTAATCCTTCTTTTAACTTAAACACATTCATAGCTTCAATCAAACCAGAGACTTCTCTTTCCTTATTCGCTTCAGTTAATTGATAACATGCCTGGATTGCTTGTAATATTTTATTTCCTTGCTTTATAATAAAATCACACTCATTTTTTTCTTGAAAATAAAAAATATCATATTTTCTTCTTTTTAATTCTATAAACAAGATATTTTCAAATATCCTTCCGAAATTTGTTTTAAATGTAATTCCAATTATATTAAAAAAGGCTGGATCAATTATGTATATCTTCCTCGGAGAATTCAATTGTTTTTTAACAGAATAATTAAATCGTAACACCTCAAAAAACAAATAGCTATCATTTAAATAAGAGATATATTCCTTTACAGTTATTGCATTTGAAAGATTTAATGTTTTTTTAAGAGAATTATATGTAAACGGAGAAGAAATATTTGTTGAGAGGAGATTAACCAATTCTCTTAAAATTTTCTGATTTTTTATATTATATCTTGAGATTATATCTTTATATAAAATATTCTCGTAAAGTGTTTTGATGTAATCTATATCCCTATTTTCCAAATATTCTGGTATTCCTCCGAGGTTCATATAATTTGAGAAATGTTTTTTTATTTCTGCCCTTTCTTTGGTTTTAAATTCAGCCTCTTTCTCTAAATTAAAATTATTTTTTGTTAGAAACTCCACGAGAGAAAAAGGGTATAACTCAAACAGTTTGTATCTCCCAGTGAGTTTTGTTCCAAATTCCTTGCTCAATAACCTAGAGTTTGAGCCTGTTAAAAAAATCTTTTTTCCGTCGTCATGAAGTCTCCGAATAAATGACTCAAAATTAACGACATTTTGGATTTCATCAAAAAAATAAAAATTTGAATCTCCATAAATTTCAGTTAAGATCTCATTCAATTTTTCGAAATCTTTAGCATTGAAATCTAAAAAACATTCATCTTCAAAATTTACATAACAATATTTCTTATTGTCTAAGTCTAATTGTAACATAATCTCTTTCAAAAGAGTAGATTTACCTACACGCCTCATTCCCGAGATAATTATTATTCTTTTATCCTTCAAAAGAGAAAGCATCTCTTTCAAAAGTTGCCTTTTGACTAATGATTTCTCATTGAAAATTTGTTCTTTCTGCCTATTTAATGACATTCTGATTAAATTGTAATCTACCATACATTAGTATAATTTTCTAAGATTTATAAAGCTTTCTATATACTAACTACCAATTAGTATAATCTATAAATTATACTAACTACCAATTAGTATCAATTTCCCGATTACCCCTAACATCTATTTGTTGTTTTCTATACATTTTGAGAAAGGAAAAGTTTACTATCAATTTTACTAATAAGCCTAATACTTGGTGAAAGGTTAGCTCCAACCTTAATAATTAGTTTAGTCCTTATAGTTGGCTCAGTATACCTAAATCTAAAATTTGAAAAAGATAAATAGAGCTTTAAACTATTCTAAATATCTTAAGTCAATTCTGTCAGTTAGATTAAATCTCCTGTTAATCAAACCTTCTTCAAACATAAAATCTATTTTTTTCTGAACTTCTTCGATCCAAAATTGAGTTATTCCCAAATCCACTTCTTCAACAGTTTTAACTTCAAAATTAGGCTCTATTACTTTAAGATTTTTAACTAAATTTAAGTCAAAATTAGAATCCTCTGAAAACCACTTAAAAACTTGGTCTTTATTAGTTGCAACATAATAGTTAGCAGACCTTATTGCTTTGATAAACTTCTTAACCTCTCCAGGATATTTTTCTAGATACAATTTTCTAATTGATACAAAACCTATATCCTCAAACTCTTTTATAGGATACGCAATCTTGTTCATTTCAAAAAGAGTTATAGAAGGTTCTGCCCAAGCAACAGCATCAACGTCTTTTACTTGCAAAGCTGTAGCGTGATCAGAAGGTTTAAGATTTATAAGTTGTAAATCTGTCTTCGGATTTAAACCTGCTTCTTTTAATGCTAAGATCACTGGAGGATGTGGACCAGTCCCATAAGGCACTCCAATTTTTTTCCCCCTTAAGTCATCAATATTTTTTATACCTGATCCTTCTCTTGCAAGTAAACCTTGTTTAAAATACAATAACCTCGCTACGATAATCCAATCATCAGAGTTTGACATTAAATTTATCGTAGGCACTGCTCCGACAAATAAGGAGTTTATCTCGCCAGCAATTGCAGCTTCTATCATTGGTGGACCATACAAAA
>CAYIHC010000085.1:0-4884 GCA_964363105.1 Candidatus Woesearchaeota archaeon
TAATCGTTACTTTTGTCCCGGCATAAACAAGGCTCATTGACAAAACTAATAACATTACAAAAAAAACTACTCTCACACCCTTTTCCATTCCAATTAAATGAAAAACTCATTTATAAATATTTTGATAGAGCAAAGTTTATGTTTGCATAATCTATTTGTTTTCAACTTACGGGCAAACAAACTAATCAATTAAAATATCTTTTAATCGTATAGTCAAAAACAACTAAACTTAAATAATCATATTTTCATATAGATAGATGGAAGAAATTTGCAAAAAGTGCAACGGAACCGGAATGGTAAAAGAAAAAGATGGCGGTGTTCATGTTTGCTGGGATTGCTTGCAATCAGGAAAATTAGATGTTCATTCTAAAAATATGCCTGACCATAAAATAAGATTGTAAATGGAAGAAGATCATTCTATAGAATTTGGAAGAGAAATTAATAACCATCGTTGGAAAGATGGAAGATATGTGAATAAACCTGGACCGCCCGAAAATTATAAGGGGGAAGGTTATGAGTTTTATGGTAATATTTTAGAAAATCAACAACCACAACAAAAATTAAAAAAATTAAGAAGAAATCCGGTCTTTCTCAATGTAGTTACAATTGATCACGAAAAATATACTGCCGTTTATGTACTATCAAAAGGCATAGATAAAATTTCAAAATGAAATCTATAGATAGATTAATTAATGCGTTTACAAATATTCCAAAAAGGATTAAAGCAAACCATGTAATCTCAAAATATAAGCAAGAGCCTTATTTTATCTCTCGCAAAGGTTATTGTCCTTATGTAAATCCTAAGAAATCTCCTATTCCTCACGAAGTTTGTAATGCTTACATTGATAGACTATAATTTTTTCTAGATTGCTCGATGTAAATAATAATATCTAAAAGAAAGATTTATCAATTTGTTTGATTTATAATTAAAATGTATAAGATTCAAATAGCAAATGATAAAGCAGAAAAGAGGTTGAGAAAATATATTCAACAAAGAAATGATATTAAAAATAAACTTGAGAGATTAAAGGTTGACCCAAGAAGAGAATTGGGAGCACATCCCTTGCATGGAAGATTAGATGGAAAATGGGGTTGTTGGCTAGGTTCAAACATAAGAATTATTTATAGCATAAATGATACTAAAGAAACAATTACAATTGAAGCTGTTGGAACCCACAAGATTTATTAGAATTAACACTCAAATTCTTTAACTTTTCCTTTTTTTATATTATCTTCGCTTTCTAAAATTTGGCACATAATATCTGGATTCTGAAGTATTTCTATCGTTTCTTTCATTCCTTCATATTCGCTCAAAGATATTTTAATCATATTTTTTTCCATATAATTTACACCCTTCTTAAGTTTATAATATTTTTGGTTTAAATAAACCCATGCAGAATCGAACCAATAAATTCTCGGAGTAAAATTAAAGTTGAGAACAATGTTCAATTGCTGCAGCATGTATATCTTTAGCTTGATAAATTCCTCTTCCAACAATTCCATGGAATCTATCTCCGGCAATTTTTGCAGCTGCTTCAATTTTTCCACCTTGAGCAATAAAACCAGGAGCATAAAATATTGGTGAAACTCCTTCAGCTTCAACAACATCTTTAACTTGTTTTATAACATCTGGTTTATTTCCAGGAACAACAAAATTATTTACTCCTGCTCTTGCACCAATTCTATACATGTCTAAAGCCCCTTCATCTGTAATAAATCCGCCTTCACTAACAGCATAAGCTGGATGAGTCATTCTTCCACCAACAATAACATTTAATCCATTGTCTAAAGCATGATAAATCCAAGCTCTTTCTGTTTCTGGTCCTGCTTGTGGGAAAAATATTACCGCATCGACTCCTGCTTTTTTACAAACTTCTGCAAAATTTTTTCCTGTATCTGGGATGTCTGTTGCCGCTTTTTGATGATCGTAAATAATTGGCTTATCTGTGTGTTTTCTCGCTGTTTCAACAACTTTTCCTAAACCATAACCCAAACCTAATTCAAATCCAACCTTATATCCACCGATACCATCAACATCTGCTGTTTCTTTTACAATCTCTTCAAAAGCATCTAAAGTTGGAACATCACAAGCGGGGATAATACTTCGGTCTAGTCTGATTATTTTTTGTTCGAGTTTTCCAGCACTTTCTACTATCTCTTTTCTCGCTGCATTGGTTCCGTAAACCCTTAAGTAAGTTGCTAATCGAGTTAAACTTTTCGGATCATAAGTTAAAGCTAAATTATTTAATCTCCCTAAATTCTCCCTAGCCGAGGCAAGCTCTTTGATAAGACTTTCATCTATTTGGGGGCTCTGATCTGCATCAACTCTTTTTTCTAAATCTAAAACTTGATTGCTAACTTCAATAATTTCTTGTCTTACCTTCAGTAATCCTTCTAAGGATACTTCTTTTAAAAAATTATAAACTTCTAAGGCATTTACAATAGAAACAACTCTTGTTCCTGTATTTTTTTCATATTCTTCTATAGCACTTCTTCCGGTAGCATCAATTCCTACTTCTTGCCTGTCAACCCCAATAACCAATAATGGAAGCTCGAATTTTCCTAAAAATTGTAGAAGTTCTCGTGCTTCATATTTTGCATCTCCTGCTGTAAAAACATCATCTAGTTGGACTATACGTTGTCCGTTTTGAGGGGCTCTGCCAACAACCCATGATTTAATCCTATCTTCTTGTGGTAAATGTTGGGTTGCTGCAATAAATTCTTTTATTGTGCGTGCATCACCATAGCCTTTCATGGCAGATGCTTCACCATAGTCTTTAGGAAACTTTCTTGTAACAAACCATGGGTTGTTCTTCCCGCCCCGTGCTAAGGCTATTGCTGTTGCAACAACGAGAGCATTTCCTTTTTCAGGAATCCCGTATAATAGATCAAATTTCTCTCCTGAATTACTAATTGTGTCCCCATAAAACCGCCCTAGAGCTGCTGTTGATTCCCCGTCATTAAAATCACCAATGTTTACAAACCAAGAAGAAGTTCTTTTACTTTTTAGACTAAAGCTCCCCCCCACTTTTAATGCACCTGTGCTTAATAAAAAACTGATAAACTCTTTTTTATAATCTTCCATTGATATGTCCAACAAAAGACTGTTTAAAAAGAGTTTTATCCTTTAATATAACCTTTAGAAAACATTATTTAGAAAACATTTAAATATCTATCCCTTCCTGTTTAATATATGATAAATCAAATTAAAACTGTAATTTTATTAGGAGCATTATCTGGATTATTGTTAGTTATAGGTTACCTATCTGGGGGAATGAATGGATTAGTTATAATGTTCATAATAAGCATTTTATTTAATATTTTCAGTTATTTGTATTCACATAAAATTGTTTTAATGATTTATAGGGCAAAAGAAGTAAGTAAAAATGAAAATCAATGGCTGCATGAAACCGTAGAAGAGATTGTTAAAGAGGCTAATTTGCCTAAACCTAAGATTTATTTAGTTCCAACAGAAACACCAAATGCTTTTGCTACTGGACCTTCACCTAAAAAATCCTGTGTAGCTGTAACAAATGGAATTTTAAAACTATTAAGCAAAAATGAATTAAAGGGTGTATTGGCACATGAGGTTGCGCATATTAAAAATAGAGATACATTAATAACGACTATAGCTGCGATTATTGGAAGTGCAATTTCTTTTTTAGCATTTACATTAAGATATATGTCTTTTGGGGAAAGAGACAGAGGTAGTGCGATTGGTTTATTGTTAATGGGAATTTTAGCTCCAGTCGCTGCAATGATAATTCAATTGGCAATTTCAAGAGCAAGAGAATATGTTGCAGATGAAAAGGGTGCGAGGTTTATTAAAGATTCAAGCTCATTAGCAAATGCTTTAATCAAGATTGAAAGCTCTGTTTATAAAAATCCATTAAGGTTTGGAAGCCCTGCTACATCAAGCTTATTTATAATTAATCCTTTTAAGGGAACTGGAATGTCTATGCTTAGTTTGTTTAGCACGCATCCACCGACTCAACTTCGTGTAAATAGATTAAAGGCTTTGAAATTATAAAAATCCAAAACTCTTTAGATTTTCTTCTAAAGAATTTATTAAAAATTCAATTATTGGTAAATAGTCTTCGTCATTTGCTTTCCTTATGGCTTTTAGGTATTCTGCTCTTTGTTTGTTGTAAATGTTAACCCATGGATATTTATATTTCTGTAGAATAAAATTCATTATTAACCTTGAAACTCTACCGTTACCGTCGACAAAAGGATGAATTGTAACTAATTTCACTGAAAAGAGAATGGCTAATTCAAATGGATGATAAGCTTTTTTGTTCTTCTTATACCAATAGATTAAATTCTTGACTAATTGTGGAACATATTCGTAATCCGGAAATTTTACATCACCCCCGAAGATTCTTACAGGATTCTCCCTATATCTCCCAGCGAAAGTTTTGGAAATATTAGTTAGTATTATAAAATGCAGCTTTAAAATAAATAACTCATCTAGATCCTTATTATAATGCCTAATAAATTCTAAGGCCTTCATGTGGTTTTTTGCTTCGAAAATTTCTCTTATAGTCTTTCCTTCAGGTGCAAGGTTTTCATTAACGACTAAAGAAGTTTCATCCAGTGATAAAGAACTGCCTTCTATTGCATTGCTATTATAAGTTAGTTCTGTAAAAAAAGATTCTTCAAACTTTTCATATTCTTCTTTGCTTAACATCTTTATTTTGTTAAAGTATATCTCCTTCAGTAATTCTATTTTTATAACTTGTTCTTTTGTTAAATAGAGGTATTTATTGCTGATCTTTAAGCTTAATTCCGTGTTTTTTTCCATTTTGATTAATTCTTTTTTAGGGATATTGCCATATCCTATAAACTTACTCCTTTTTACCCATTTTCCATTTTTGCGGCTAT
>CAYIHC010000086.1:0-4869 GCA_964363105.1 Candidatus Woesearchaeota archaeon
GTCCCGCCGAAGGCGGCGTCGAAAAAATCACCCTAATAAGACCTGATTTAAGCGAGGAAATCCAAAAGTTAGAACAGATAAAAGCAAGTTTAGAAGCAAAATGTAAATAACTTTTTAAATTAAAATTCCTACTCATTTTTGTCTTGGCACTATCTCAAACTATTTTTTGCTTTAGCAATTTGAGATATTGTTTGGGCTACATGCTGTTTTACTAAGACCCTTTGATTAAGGTCATAAAATACAGCTGCAACACTTAGTAAGAAATGAACAGATGAAGCAGCAGTGCAGGTGCAGTAAGATAGCTACAATGTGGGAGCGTTTGCTTTACTCTGACGACAACTTCGACAATGGTTTCAATGGTAACAACCATCTTGACAACAATGCTCGCTTCCTCGGAATAACCTCGGCAAGCCAAGACATTTTAACAATGAAAACACACAAAAATCTCTGGAATAAGCTTTGTAGTTATGAAAACTTAGAATTAGCTTATAAAAAAGCAAGGAAAAATAAAACCTTAAAGCCTTATGTAGTAGATTTCGAGAAAAACCTAAAAGACAATCTTCTCCAGTTAAGAATGGAACTTTTGCTTCTGGCTTACACACCAAAACCATTAACAACTTTCATCATAAGAGATCCAAAAACAAGAAAGATTTCAAAATCTTATTTCAGAGACAGAATAATCCATCATGCATTAGTTAATATTTTAGAGCCAATCTTTGATAAATCTTTTATTTACGATTCTTACGCAAACAGAAAAACCAAAGGAACTCTAAAAGCAATACAAAGATTCGATTATTTCAAAAGAAAAGTCTCTAAAAACAACACTAAAAAGTGTTATATCTTAAAAGCAGATATAAGACATTACTTTGAAGAAGTAGATCATGAAATATTAATCCAGATCATTAAAAGAAAAATAAAAGATGAAAAGGTAATCCGGCTAATAAAACAAATATTAAATAATTTCAGTTCTTTCCCGAAGCTTTCTTCTCAAGAAAGGCTCAAGGGAATGCCCCTAGGCAATCTAACATCTCAGTTCTTTGCAAATATTTATTTAAACGAATTAGATTATTTCATCAAGCACAAATTAAGAATAAAATATTACCTAAGATACGTAGATGATTTTGTAATTCTCCACAATTCAAAAGAAAAACTAAATAAAATAAATAATACAATAAACCGATTTTTAAAAATAGATTTGAAATTGGGATTGCACCCAGATAAATCAAAGATTTTAATCTTAAAAGATGGCATTTCATTTTTAGGTTTTAGAAACTTCTACTATCACAAACTATTAAAAAAGTCAAATGTAAGAAAAATGAAAACAAAATTATTTGAAAAACAATCGAGGTTAGATATATTAAATTTTGATAAGATCTACGCAACTTTTGAAGGTTGGTTATCTTACACGATGCAGGCAAATACATCTAATCTAAGAACAAAAATAATCAACGATTTTGAAATCAAATTTAAAAAAGAAGTTTCATCCATAGAAGTAAACAGATTAATCAAAGCCTCGAAATAAAAGCTTAATCCTTTCCCTTAAGCTCTTCCTGTAAATTATGTATGTAAGCTACTCTCATACTAGCCTGTTTATTCAATTGCTTCCCAATAGTATCTAATTCTTTAAGTTGATTTTCAATCATTAATACAGCATCTTTTGTATTTTTCTTTACACAAACACCAGCCCCAACACCCATTATCACTTTATCAGTTTCATTAATCTCCCCCTCTAAAAAAATAGAAGAACCAAGCGGTATTAAAGTTTTATTACCTTTCTTCACACTTTGAATATCTACTAAAGAATCTCTTAACTTCATTAATTCCTGAGATTGCTGCAAAATACTATTTATCTGCTCTTGTATTCCTTGTATCTGCTGGCTTATCACTTGCAGCTCTGTGTATTTTTCCTGCAACCTTTGTTTTTCGTTCTTTTGTTCCATCTTTAATCTCTAATTTTAATTTTTTAAACTGTTCTACAATTTCAGAATGAGGACTATTCTTTTTAATGTCAATCTCTTTCTCAAGTGGTTCGAGATGTAGTATATTACATTTCTTCCTTTTCACATCACCATCTATCATCACAAAATTATCATCTATACTGTCTACAACAACAACAGTTTTACCAGCATCTTTCCCTGCAATCTTTACAGCTAATTGTCCAATCTTCATTTTGTTCCTCTTGCTATCGTTTTGATTCTTAATCTTAAACATTTAGAACACAAATTTCCACCATAAGCACGATTAACTTTCTTTTGGCTTTTTGGAATATTTCTAAAACTATACGATCGATTTCTTTTTATTCCTTTCAAAACACATTTACAGGAACTACATCTAGGCAATCCTGCAGGTCTTTCTTTAAAATGTATTCTAACTCCTTTTGTAACCTTTACTCTTACCTTCCTCAAACTTCTTGATCTTAATGCCTTTCTTACCATGTTTTTTCTCCTATTAGTAGACTTTTAAAAGCTTTCTAAGTAATGCGTTAAACACAATTGCCAATATAAAATAAGCCCAAAACCAGCTTAAACCAGCAATTTTAAGAGGTTTATTCCCTATCTTTATCCCTTTCACAAACCCATCATTAATGTTTTCTATAGGTTCATTATACTCGCTTCTCTCGCTAATTAAAATTTCTTTTGCATAGATTTTGTCTTCTTTTTCACCTAAAAATTTAAACTCTAACAAGTGTTTGCCTTCTTTTCCCTTAGCAGTCCATTTAGCAATAGGTTCTGCCTTTTTTTCATTTTCATCTAAAACCTCTAAACTAGAAGCATTCAATAATACAGTAGAGTTAAATTGCGTTGCCTCTAGTTCAATATTAAAAATCTCATTTGGTTTTAAGGAATCATAACTCAAGCTAGTTGCTAACCAACCTAAAATAATTATCATTGGTATCATTGTTATTATCATTGGTCTCATACTTTGCTTAAACTGAACACCCATTTTTTCAAAGGATTGTTTTTGTAAATCCTTAACCTTCTCAACATCATGCTGATATTCTTTCATTTGTTTCTGTATATCTTTCATCTCATCTCTCAATCTTTTTACTAATTCCTGGTTAGTTGTATACTTGTAAACTAAGGTAACTATCAGGGTTATTACAAAGGTTATAATAATTAAAAACCACAAAGGGGAAACAATCTTAAGCAGTGGATTCAAAACAGGATCTAAAATAAAATTTAAAAAACCAAAAGCATATTGAGCCATTTTATCCACCCATCATTTTTCTTAAACCAGGATACATGTCCACCATATGTTGTTGTGCAATGCTTTCATACAATTGGTAAATAATCATCACAGATAATAAAATACTCGTTCCTGCAGCAAGCGCCCCTAGTAAATCTGCAACCGCTGCCAACAAACCAATTGCTAATCCCCCCATCGCTGTTAAAGGAGTAATATATCTTTTTAATAATTGTTCCATCACTCTCACATCCTTTCTAAATCCCGGTATTTGTAATCCAGAGCTCATCATTTGTTTTGCCTGTGAATGAGCATCCATTCCAGATGTTTGAACCCATAATAATGAAAATATTAACGCTCCTATCATCATTACAACTATATAAACTAAAGACTGGGCAATATCTAAGCCAGTTACAGAACCTGCTAATAGTTTTTCTACTAATTGAGGAGCAAATAACCAACTAACAATTCCTGAAACAGGCACACCCCCTGAAAAAGACCCTAATATTGGTTTGCCGGCGCTTTCTAATACCTTTGCCCATAATTGGATATTCGCTAATAAAGCAGCAACTAAAATTACAGGGATATTTGAAGTATATAAAAATTTCAACGGCCATCTGATTCCATGACCCCTTATTCTTCCGAAAGATAAAGGAATTTCAACCTTCATTGCCTGAGCATAAACAGCCATACCCAAAACAACTAAAGTTGCAACAATTGCTGAAAAAGCCAAAACAGCCTCTCCAGGATTTCTGCTTATTAAAGATATTATTAAAACCCATACTTTTCCAACAGGTGCTTGTCCCGAACCAAAAGCCCAGACACCTGATGTAGACAAAGGTGAAAACGCCCTTACAATAAGTTCAGTTGCCACTCCAGCAACGATAAACAATGAAATTCCAGATCCAAAACCCCATTTTTGCACAATCTCATCCATCCCCATTACAATAACCCCCCCAATCATTAATTGAAAAATAATTATCAATGAAGACATTCCTGCTTGGGCAGTTAAACCACCCAGCCACACCATTATTGCAGATTCAACAAGTATCATTATAATTGCAGCAAATTTCTGAGACCCTTGAAATAATTGTTTTCCTTCATGTGTTGACAAATCGAATTTTAATAATCCAGACCCATTTAATAGTTGCATGATAATGGAAGCAGTTACTATTGGGCCTATACCTAAAGTCATTAAAGTTCCAATGCTTGCAGCAAGAATTAATGCTAATTGTTCAAACTGGATAGTCTTTGCAGGATCTAATCCATATAAAGGGATATTAGACAATACAAAAAATGCAACTAAACAAATAATAGTCCATTTAAGTTTCTCTTTAAAAGATAAATGCTTTTGAGCAGGTGGCTTTACTTCAGGCAAATTCATTAAGAAATTTTTAAACGCTCCCATTTTTTTCTAAAACAACCTCTCCTTTTGCATCTTCAATCTTTTTAATCGCACTCTTAGAAGCTTCTCTAACAATTATTTTTACAGCTCTTGAAATATTTCCTTTCCCTAGTAATTTACTATATCCCAATTTAGTTAGATTAATCTCTTTTTCATCAGGTAAATCTCTTATATTCATGTATTTTTCTTTTAATTTATGTATTGAAGTAAATCCGACCTTTCCAAGATATTTTCCTTTGAATTTTTTCAACACAGACATCTTTTGTTGACCCGCTCTTTTA
>CAYIHC010000087.1:0-4862 GCA_964363105.1 Candidatus Woesearchaeota archaeon
TTTAAAACAACCCATTATTTGTCTTATTCTTAAACTAATATTTAATTCCTTTCCAATTGTTTTCTTAATTAACTTATCATAATTCCCACCATCTTTCAGAACTTTATTTAATATCTTTGCTGCATTCAATCCATACACAATACCACCATGCGTAGAACCTTTAACTAAACCCGCAGCATCTCCTGTCAAAAATACTTTGTTGTTAAGACTTAAGGGAATATTAAAATTAAAAAGTGGAATCATTCCTGTCTGATTCTCTAATTTTTTGTTTATTTTAAGATTATTTAATAAACGATTGAACTCAAGATTTAAATTATCTTCCCCTACGATTCCAACACGAGCATATTTTTTATTTTCAGGCA
Source organism: Candidatus Woesearchaeota archaeon (assembly GCA_964363105.1). GTDB lineage: Archaea > Nanobdellota > Nanobdellia > SCGC-AAA011-G17 > JACQNH01 > JACQNH01. Next base: position 363 of record CAYIHC010000087.1, read on the forward strand.
CCAACCAACCAAATTCCCCATAACCTAAATAAACATTATATGCTTCACTATCAAAATCACCGCTTACTCTATATTGAATCGCAGTTTTATATTTCCTCCCGTTTAACATATTAAAAGAATTCCCAACTCTTGAATAAGGTCCATCAGCCCCAACAACAACATCGTCTTGAATATTACCTTTATTTGTATCACAATTAACTTTCTCATCCTTAAAAGAAGCTGAATTCAATCTGTGACTTAATAAAATTTCAGCACCTTCACTTCTAGCCATTTCATTTAAATATCTATCAAACCCACATCTATCTAAAATATAATCACCTTTACCAAGATTAACATCTACAGAATCACCATTGAAATGAACTCTAACAGTTTTTATTTTATTCACAATTACAGATTCATCTAACTTTAAAACATCATCTATCGCTTCAGTTACTACACCAGTGCATTGAACAGGCTTTCCTATTACTTTATGTTCCTCTAACAATTTCACTTTAAACCCGTCTTTAGCCAATAAATAACTCAAATAACTCCCGCTAGGCCCTCCTCCAACAACAATTACCATGAATAAAATGCTTTAAAAAAATTTATAAATCTAATGTATCTTAGAGGATTATGTTAGAAATACTATTATTTATCTATGCTTTAATAGCTTTAATCCTATCAACCATAACAGATCTCAAAAAAAGAGAAGTTTTGGATACGGCAAATTTAACACTTTTTTCAGTCTCGTTAATCACAGTAATAATCTACTCCTTAATAAACAGCACTTTCACACCTTTAATTGGTTCAATAAAGACATTTGTCCCATTAACAATTCTTGCATTTGCTCTCTACTACTTAAGACAATGGGGTGGCGGAGACACAAAATTGCTGATTGCACTATCAATAGCATTAGCATTTCCATTAAAAGAACAGTTATTCTTAAATGCATCATTAAATTTTATTATTAATCTTATCTTAACAGGCGCATTAATAGGAATAATCTACGCTTTAATAATCATAATTAAAAATTTCAGGGAATTTATAGAACAACTAAAATCTACAGTAAAAGAATACAAGTTAAGTTTATGTTTATTTATTTTCTTCGGAATATTAATATTTGTTCTAAGCTACACTCAACAAAACAATTTACTAAAAGCAATCCTCTACTCTTCATCAACATTTCTATTTATAACTCCCATTTTACATGTAATATTTAAATCAATAGAGAATATCGCAATGATAAAAACAATTGAAGTGAACAAATTAACACCTGGTGATTGGATAATTGACAAAACATTAAGAAATAAGTTTAATATATCTACCTTAGGTATAGAAGAAGAACAAATACTAAAATTAAAAAATTCAAACATAAAACAGGTTAAAGTAAAAGAAGGCATTCCTTTTGTCCCTATCTTCCTTATAGCTTATCTTTTAACAATGTTTAATATAAACTTATTGATTACAATACTTTATTTCTATTTTTAGGGAACTCTCTCGGAATATTCATAATCTTTTATTTTTGTAACAATTTTTACAGGTTTGACTTCTAAGGTCTTAACTTCTTTTAATTTATTTGAAATCTCTTTTGTTAGTTTATCATATTCTTTCATATCAACTTCAGCCTTATCCCAACTAAAATTTATCTTATCATTATCACTTCTCGGAATAACGTGCACATAACCATGAGCTACTTTTTGTCCAGCTGTTGCACCATCACCTATTAAAACATTCACACCTTCAACTTTTAAAATATCAAAAACAATTTGCCCGCACTTCTGCACTACTTTCATTATCTTCTCATAATCTTTTGATTTTATTATGGAACTCTCATGCTGCAAAGGAACAATTAACATATGACCCTTACTTGCAGGATTAATATCAAAAACAACCATTACTTTATCATCTTTATACAAAATATTGCTCTTTAATTTCCCGTCTTTTATTAAACAAAAAGGACATTCACCACCACTATATTGTTTTTTTAAAGATTCAACCTGTTCAGGCGTGCATTTTTTAAGAAATTCATTGAACTTTTTCTGTTGTTCTTCGCCTTGTAACTTAGAAATATCTTGTAGTTCTTTTAATTGTTGTGGTGAAAATAACTCTTTAGCCATAAAAATCATAGACTTGAAGAATATTTAAGTTTATCCCATTGCCCTGCTGACAGATATAACGCTGCAACTTTGAACTCCTTCTATTTTACAAATATCTTCTTCTAGCTTTTCAGTATCCCCTTTATCCTCATCCAGATTAAAAGTTAGATTCAATGAATTTAAACCAAAAGCCACTGGTTCTTTTTTCTCTTCAGTAATTATACCGCCAAAACCAGTTATTTTCTTAATAATCTGACTTTTTAAATCTTCTAAATTAATATCTACACTCTCAGGCATTATTTTAAAAGTAATTATTACCTTAGCCATAAAAACCTCAATTAGGTCCTGTAATCCCACATTCACAAGTATATCTTGCACTTACTTCCCTACAGTTTTTGCATCTTGAAATCTTTGCTTTATCACATTGAGGGCATGCAAAACTAACAGAACCAGGATCATTAACAATTTCCTTTCTGCATGAACTACAAGCCAGTTTTTCCATAGTTTAAGAGCGATTTCAACTATTTATAAAACTTTGCGAGCAAATACTCAAAGCAAAGACAGTATCCTAAAAACACACCAAAATCTTTATATATAACCTATAAGTTATAACAACATAACATGAAAGTTATAACAAAGGTAAATCTTAAGATTATGGAAGAGATCACTAAAGATCTTACTAAAAAGTGGAGCATTAATGGGCTTTCAAAAAAGATAAACAAGCATTACAGACCTGTATACGCTGCTACCCAGTCACTAATAAAGGAGGGATTTTTAATCAAAAACCAAAATAACCTCATTGAACCTACATTAAAGAATACCCTATTATTAGAACTAGCAGAAAGGCAAAGATCCATTGAAAATAAGAATAAAGAACTAAAGATAATTAATGATAAGCTGTTAAGATTAAAAACAACATTTTTCTCAACAGTATTGTTTGGCTCTTCCGTAAGGAAAAAAGGGAACGATATTGATATTTTAATAATAATCCCTAACTCTGAGGAAGCTAGCAATTTTAAAAAACAAGTTGAAAATGAATTAGGCTCATTCTTCAATAAACTTGATCTAAATGTTGTATCTGAAGAAAGCTGTTACGAAATGCTGAATAGCCCAAATAAACTAAACATAATGAATGAAATACTGAAAAATCATCTTGTTTTAAGCGGAGCAGAAAGCTTTTACAAAATTCTCAAGAGGTGGAAAAATGCTTGATAAGGAAGAAATAGGATTAATCACGAAAAAGTTCAAAAGGTTAATTTCAGAAGGAAAGATAAAAAAACCAAAACCGCATAAAAAAGAATTCTTCAAAAGAAAAGCTGAAATAAGCCTGAGACTATCAAAAGAATTAGTGCTAAACCCGAATTATCTCGACTGGAGCATAAACGCATCATACTATTCAATGTTTTATAATGCAATATGCCTTCTCACACATATAAATGTTGACTTGGAAGATATATCTGATAGCATACACATACTTACCTATCAAGCATTAGTATATTTTTTCTACATCAAAGACAATAAAATAGAAGCAGAATATCTGGACGAGTTCAAGAAAAACATGGAAGAATCAGATAAAAGGCTTAAAACATTAGCTAAAATAAGAACAGATGAGATAATCTCAAACTTTAAAAACGCAAGAGTTGACAGGGGGAAATATACTTATGAATTAGGAGAAATAGCAGAATTAAAATCAGCAGAAACATCAATAAGAAGGGCTGACGCTTTTGATATCTTAGCTGATAAACTGATGATTAATTAAAATGTAAAACAAACTAAAAAGAACAGAACATTAATAACAACTTTGTCTGCTGTAAATTTGTCATAACCAGTATAGAAAACCTTTAAAGCAATTTTACTATCTACATATCAGATGGGCGTATAGTTTAGCGGATAGAATCTAGCCTTGCGGTTTTAAGCAAAAAGGCTGGGACCAGGGTTCGAATCCCTGTTCGCCCTTAAACAAGCACAATTTTTCAAATCCTCGCAAAGGAGTGTTTAAAGAGGGTGTCAAATGTCATGAACCAACGCACAACCAGTCAAAGAATTATATTTAAATAGTCAGGGATTAGTCTCTATTCGGGTAGAATAACATGAAAAACGGGGGGGCGGTATATATTCATCTTGATTGTATTGATATTATTAGCCTACTTTACATCAGCAACAACCATTACTGAAGCCGATATTACTACAACAGGCAACCTCACAATAGGTCAAAAAGTATCTTTTTCATTAGGTGGCATTATTGACAATATAATCTCTTCCCGGATAATGATCACTGGTAACTTAAATGTAACAAGTAACGCTACAATTTCCGGCTCAAGCCTAAAAGTTAACAATCAAGAAGTTTGTTTAATCAATGGAGCAAACTGTTTAAACGAAACTGTAAAAACATTAATAACAAACTTCGTAAGCGGAACAGGGACAG
>CAYIHC010000088.1:0-4673 GCA_964363105.1 Candidatus Woesearchaeota archaeon
ATCTTTTAACCAGTGGATACAAAAATAACCACCTATAAAAAGATTTTGTTTTATTCTTGATTAACTTCACTTAAAACAATAAATTCGCCATTTTTAACTTGCTTTAATTGGAATGGCTTGTCAAAGCTCCACGTTTCCTTATCAAAGGTTAATCTTCCACCTGCACCTTCATAATCTTTTAAATTTGTAACAAAATCTAGCATACATTGAGCATCATAATTTTCCTTTTCACAATTTTCTAAAGCTTTGAATAAAATCATTGCAGCATCATAAGAATCGATACTAAGAGTATAGGCTTCAACACTATATTTTTCTTTAAATCGTTGACGGAATGAACTAGTTTCATCTATAATTGGCTCGAAGTAGTAAACACCTTCAATTATAGCCTTGTCAACTTCCTTGCCCCAGTCTTCAACTTGCCATTCGCTTAATAATGGTAATTCTAATCCAAGTTCTTTAATCTGTTTGAAAATAATCCCTTGAGCAGTTCCGTCAATTATAAATAAGGCATCTGGGTTTTTTTCTCTTATTTTTATTAGTTGTGTTCTAACATCAAGATTATCCCAAAAATATGATTCGGTAGCAATTACCTTTCCGCCGTTTATCTCAATGTATTTTTTTATTTCATCTTTGTATCCGATACCCCAATCATTGTTTAAATATAAAACTGCTAAATTTTTCCATCCTTTTGAAAGTGCATATTCCCCTAGCAGTTTAGCCTCTTTTTCTAGTAAATATCTACTACTTATTATGTAATCCCCTATCCTCCCAAAATTATCACCCGGGGTTATTGAGAAAATACTATTCATAGTTGAGAATTCCGCTGTAGACTTGATTATATGCCCACAAAAAGAACCTAAAAAAGCCCTAACCTCGTCAAAAGATTTTAATTTATTAAGTGAGGTAGTTGCTTGTTTTACATCAAGACAAGTAACATCTTCGTAGATCAACTTTATTTTATTGTCCACCGAGTTATAATCCCCTAAAGCCATATCAAATCCTTTTCTCATATCTTCACCATATTTGGCTAATGGTCCGGTTAATGGTGCAATAACACCAATTTTTAATTCATTATCGTTTTGTTTACATCCTATTAATAAAGTTAAAAACATTAAAATCATTATTATCCCCAAAAGAATCTTATTTCCCATAAAAGTGATAAAAATTAGATATATTTAAATATTAGCCCCCACTTAGGTGGTGCTGATATGGAAGTTGAAATAAACACCAAATTATTAGAAGAAATAGGTTTAACAGGTTCAGAAATTAAGGTTTATCTTGCCCTACTAAAGCTTGGCTTATCGCAAAAAGGTCAAATATTAAAAGAATCAAAAATAGCCCCATCAAAGATTTATTATGTGATAGACAAGCTAAAAGAAAAAGGCTTAGCTAGCGAAATCATAAAAAATAATGTAAAGCATTTCTCGCCAGCACACCCATCAAGAATCAACGACTATTTAAGAAAAAAGGAGATAGAGATAAAAGAACAAGAAAAATCATTTAATAGTCTCTTACCTAATCTTTTGGATTTACAAAAACAATCGAAGGAAGAAACTAAAGTTGAAGTCTTTGTTGGTTGGGAGGGAATGTTAACTGCATACAGAGCAATAGTAGATACCTCCAAAAAAGGAGAGTCTTATTATGTTTTTGGGGCAGGTAAAGACCCAGAAGAAAAAAAGCGTTCTAATTTTTATATAAAGCATACAAAATCACTTTTAAAAGATAAATCCAAGATTAAAATAATATTTGACCAATCTTCACGTGAATATGTAGATAAAGCTGAGAGGGTATTGGGGTTCAAGTATAACAAGAGATTCCTCTATCAAAAAACACCTACTGAGGTTACAATTCATAGGGATAAGGTAGCTATCATCATAAGAAAAATAGAGCCCATAGTGATTTTAATAACTGACAAAGAAACAGCGCAATCCTTTAAAACTTATTTCAATGAACTCTGGAAAATAGCAAAAAGATAAACCTTTATTAATTGTTTAAACAACAGATTAAGATGGTTTCAGCATTACAAATTAAGCTATTGTTTTTTGGATTGATATTATTAGCAATACTCTTTGAGGTTTTTGGTGACATTTTATTTAAAAAATTTGCACTCCAAAATAAAAATTATTTCCTAATTATTGGTTTAATAATTTACTTTATTGGGACTTTTTTCTGGGCAGTTTCATTAAAATACGAATCCCTATCAAAGGCAATTTCAATATTCACAATTCTAAATCTAATCGCAGTTGTTCTTGTTGGTGTATTAATGTTTAAAGAGAATTTATCTCTAATAAACAAGATAGGTATCTTCTTAGGTGTTTTAAGCATTATATTAATTGAAATTTAATCCTTCTAACTTACGGATGTCAATTCTGATAGATAAACCTAGTAATAGTAGTATTCATAACAACTACTACATATAGGTAGTTAAAAAACCAAAAGCTTTATATACTGCTTCTAAGCTATGGATTACAACAATAATTAACAAAGGATGCTAAAAATGATCGTAAGAGAAGATTTTTTAAAAAAGTTAAGAAGCGCTTTTGACTTAAATATCTATGAAGTCAAAATCTGGACAGCCTTATTATCAAAAGGCGTTGCTGCTGCAGGCGAATTATCAGATATTTCTAATGTTCCAAGATCAAGGTCTTATGATGTTCTAGAAGGATTGGAAAAGAAAGGATTTGTAATAATGAAGCTAGGAAAACCAATAAGATACATAGCAGTAAAACCAGAAGAAATTGTTAAGAGATTAAAGCAAAGAGTTGAAGAAGGCTCTAAGAAACAATTGGAATTATTAGACAATGTAAGAAAAGAAGAAGTTTACAGGGAAATGGAATTATTATTTCAGAATGGTATTGCTAACATTGATCCAGCTAATATGTCAGGCGCAATCAAGGGAAGAAAAAATTCTTATGCACACTTAAATTCTCTATTGGCAAATGCTAAGAAATCGGTTACTATTTTAACTACATCAGACGGCTTTGTAAGAAAAGCAGACTTTTTCAAATCCGCATTTAAGAAACTAAAGGAAAAAGGCGTTAAGATAAGAATCGCAACAAACACCAATGACAGTGTAAAATTAGCTGCCAAAGAATTAAATGGTTTGGCTGAAATTAAAAAACTTGAAGGCGTAAAAGCAAGATTCGCAGTTGTTGATTCAAAAGATGTTTTAATGTTCACACAAAACGATACAGACGTTCATGAATCTAATGATGTTGGTATCTGGGTTTCTACACCTTATTTTGCTCAAGCATTAGAATCCATGGTAACTCAAAACTGGAACAAATTGGAGAAGATTTAATTAATTGTTATTTTGATAAAATTTTTAAGACATTAAAACTGCTCCATGGAATATCTGATTAAATAAAAAAGAAAACAATAACACTAAACATAGCTAATAAAAAATAAATAAAAACCTTTTTCTTATTAGCGATCAACAACAAAATAAATTCAAGTAATAAAATGTAATTCTGAACACTTATTATATCAGACATATTTTGCTCCAGCTACCAATCCAAACCCGATTGTTACCAAAATCCCAGCTAAGATATCTACAAGAGGATGTGTAGCAAGTTTAACAATTACTATCCCAACTATTATTAAGACTACCCCTCCAAGATTAAAAGCCAAGCTTATTTTTGAATTTCCTTTTTTATTCATACACCTATTAAGGATATATAAATATATAAATGCTTCTATGCCTTATCAGATTTATCTAAATTCATTTTTAGTTTCGTCTTAGTCCACCAAAACCTTTAAATCCACCTTTCTTTAACATTAAACCATGGAAAAAGAGATGATTTCAAAACTGCACCAATTTGAAAGAAAAGTTTTGCCTTTATTAACAGAATTAAATGGATTAAAAGAACTATCTAAACGAACAGGTTTGCAGGAATTAGAAGTAATGAGAGCATTTCAATGGCTTCAAAACAAGAATATCCTAAAAATAAATAAAGAACTAAAAGAAACAATAACTTTAGACTCAAATGGAAGTTTATATCTAAAAAAAGGTCTTCCAGAAAAAAGATTTATTAATGCTTTAAAAGACAAATCTTTACAGGCAGAATTAATAAAAGAAGAAGCAGATTTAACTTCAGAAGAGCTAAATGTTTGCATTGGCATCTTAAAAAGAAATAATTTAATAAACATACAACAAGGTTTAGTAATCTCTTTAACAGAAAAAGGTAAAAAGTTATTAGGAAAAGAATCAGATGAAGAAAAATTACTTAAAAAACTTCCTTTAGATCTAAAAAATTTAGCAAAAGAAGAATTAAACGTTTTGGAAGAATTAAAAAGAAGAAAAAACTTTATTAAAATTAATTTAGAAAAGATATTCACATCTGAATTAACAGATTTAGGAAAGAATTTAGCAAAAGAAAAATTACTGAAAGAAGAGTTTGTAGATAATTTAACACCAGAAATGCTAAGAACAGGCTCATGGTTAAATAAAAGTTTCAGGCATTATGATGTTGAAATTAATGTTCCATTGATACATCCAGCAAAATTACATCCCCTAACCCAAGCCATTAATAATATTAAAAAAATCTGGATAGAAATGGGATTCAAAGAAATGACTGGTTCATTAGTTGACACTTCATTCTGGTGTTTTGATGCTTTGTTCACCCCACAAGATCATCCAGCAAGAGAAATGCAGGATACATTATTTATTAAAG
>CAYIHC010000089.1:0-4623 GCA_964363105.1 Candidatus Woesearchaeota archaeon
ACGTTGAATTAAAGCAAAATTCATCTACAAGCTAAAGCTTTTAGTTTTCTTTTGCCCACAATAAAAAATAGCATAATAACTTTCAGAAATAACATTATTAAAAAATGTTTTATTAGTCGGTATTTTTAGCACGGTTTTTGCATTTTCCTCAGTGGATAACTCAAAATTAGCCTTAGCCAATATCAGTTCACTTTCAGATCTGTCCAGATAACCTTTAACCCTTATATCCATTCTCGATCGCCTCCTTTAACAATTCGTAATATTTTACCGCATTTTTTAAGACTATTCTATTCTTTACTATTTCTTTCCCATAATTATTGTTTTTATCTTTAAGCATTTCAATAAAATCCTTTTTCGTAAAAACATAAAGATGAACTTCGGGAACAAACAACATAGTTATATTCTCAACAAGTTTCTGTATAGTTACTACATTCTCTTTATCAGGGATAATAACCACCAAATCCAAATCAGATTTCTTGTTGGCATTTCCTCTTGCGTAACTCCCAGTTACTAAAAGGATATAATCAGATGTCTCCTTAATATCAATAGTCTTTGAATAGTTCGGTATCTTATATCCCTCTTGTTCATCCAAAAAAGCAAATACTACAAATGTTTCTCTTGAAAAATTTAGTCTTATTAAGCTTGTATGTCCTACTTTTTCAGAGCATAGAACTCTTCTTTTAATAAGTTCTTGGATAGCTTCATAAACCCTTTGATAAGAATTGCTGTTAATCTTCTTCATAATGCCCATAATGCTTGATTTCAAAAACAAATCCTTTCTGAACAAATTCAGTATACTTAGTCCATTTTTTGATAACGTTTCCATTTTGAGATAATATTATCCCTTTATTGAGATATTTAAAGATTTCGTTTCTAAAATCACTGAAAGTAAAAGTTTATAAATAACTCATAACCTCAAATTATTGAGGACGACCATAGGGGCTTGGACCTACCTGTTCCCTTTTCGAACACAGAAGTAAAACAGGCCTCCGTTCCAAGTGTTACTGCTCTTTTGAGTGGGAAGCTTGGGAAGTTGTCCCACCTATTATTTTAAGAATGTTAACCAAAAAGCTTAAATATACCTATTCAGTTAATAATGTTAACATGAACGAATCAGATATTATTCAAAAGAATTTTAAGGAATACTTTGATATTGCAGAATATTCTTTCAAAAATAGAAAGTTCAATGCTGCTGTAACTCTTTATTACAAAGCTTTAGTTGAACTCTGTGATTTGGCACTTCTTGAAAAAACAGGCAAAATTGGCGCAAACCACACTGAAAGATTTAAGCTTCTTGAACAATTCATACCTTCACTTTACAGAATAGCTTCAAAGTTGTTTAATTTTTATAGAGACTCTTATAACAAGGAAATCCCAGAAACAATTGCAGGATTAATAAAGGAGAATGTTGAAAATGCCAAAAATGAATACTTCAGAGATAAAAAGCTGGATAAAAAAGAATAATGTTGCAGATATAATACTCTTCGGTTCTTCAGTCAGAAGCAACATTGAGCCAAGAGATATAGATCTTTGTATTCTTATTCAGGATTCAGAAGAAAAAAATAGTTTAGAATTAATAGAAAGCTTAAGTCAGCTTTTAAAAAATTCGCCTAAAAAATATCACCTTACTATACTCAAGATAGGCTCATTTCTATCAGGCAATACCTTAGCTAAAACTTTGTTTACAGAAGGTTATAGTGTAAAATATGATAAACCCTTTTCAGAAGTGTTTGGTCTTGAGAGTAAAAGCATGTTTCACTATAATTTAAAACATTACACCTCATCAAAAAGAGTCCAGTTTCATTATCTCCTTAGAGGTAGATATGGTAGTATTGGTATTTTAAAGGAAACTCATGGACAATTAATCAGTAATCAGATTATAATTATTCCAACAAACAAAGAGGACTTATTAAAAAAGATACTTGATCAATGGCAGGCAAAATATAAAATCACAAGAATTCTTTCAACTTAACAACATTAACTAATCTACTAAAATAAACGTTTATAGTTAATAGTGTTAACTGTTGCCAATTGTGTAAGTTTTTATCCTAAACTTATTTCAGACATTTACCTTTGCTGCATTTCTTTTTATTGGGACAAGTTACTGTCTTTGTAGTTCTTGTTTTATCAGCGTTGCATAACTGCTCTATCATCTTAGTTTATAAATATTATTGTGGTAACGCCGGGGGCACAGGTGTATTGAATCCACTTTCAGGCAACGCAGGCGGAGATGAAATCTGATTATTTTGCGAACTTCCAGTATTACTTGTCCCACTAGTTGAACTTGTAGAAGAACTACTGCTGGAACTTGAACCACTTCTCCTACTTCCGCTTCCAAAAACAGCAGACCATCTAGAAGAACTTGAACTTGGTTGTGTGTTTGTTGTTACTTGTCTATTTACTGGACTAGGCACAACATTAGTTTGAGGTGGATTAATAACATTATCAGAATTGTCTACTACTTCTTCTAAATCTTCAACATCCGCTTTTTCCTTCCCTAGTATAAAATAAGCACCTGCCCCAATAGCTCCTAAAAGAAGAATAACGATTATCCCAATTATAAATATGTCCTTCATTCGTATCACTCCGTTGGTAAACCTGGTGGTAAATTACCCATCTGGCAGTTATCAGCCATCTTTAAAACGGCATTATATCCCTTAACATCCAATAATTTACTGTAAGGATCATCTAATGATATTGCTACCCACCCTTGAGTTTGTGGATCAAAGTAATAAGCCTTTTCTATTGCACAATTTCCTGCTAAATGTTTTATCTTTGCATTTAATTCCAGGATATCAGGACTAACACCAACAAAGTTCCATTTTTTATGCATACTTCTCTTATTAAACTTCATTAATCCCTTTTTAGAGATTCTATAACTCATCTTCCCTGCCTTATTGGAATAAACCCAGAAAGCCCCATTCTTTAATTTGTTCTTATCAATATTATTTAATTTATCATTTTCAATTGTAGGGTATAATCGTGCATATTCTTGAGACGGCAATAATGCATAAATTGCTTTTACATTTTCACTCTTTACTTCATCATTGCCAACTTGAGATGGATGTTCTAATCCAAAGATTAAATTCCACCCATTATAAACATCTACTTGTAAAGGTAATGAATCTGCAGCAACTAGCTCTGAAGGATATTTTTCAAAATATTTTTTTGCTAACTCCTTTAGATCACTATTCAAAGCGCTATCTTCATATTTCTTATTGCCAAATAAGGCGATTATATTCTTTCCACTGTTCCATACAAGAGTTTTAGACCAAGGATCTTCCAACAGATAAACATTATTCTCTTCAAAAATCGTAGGTATAAAATTATAACCGTCTCTTTCGTAGCTTTCCATAACAGACATAAATTCCTCTTTTGTAAACACAGCACTATGAGCTTCTACTTGAACATTATAGTATTCTCTATTACCAATAGATGTTTCTTCTTTAATATAATTAGCGCTGCTTGTCTTGCACGAGCTTCCAAGATTCAAACCAAATCTGTCAAGCATGCAGTAATTATTGTTTGCATCAGCATACTCAAATCTTAACCCACCAATATCTTCCTCAACTAAAACACCATTGCTTACAGTTCCAATGCATTTTCCATCATCACATTTACATGGCCTTTTATTTGCTACAAAAGCCCCATTGTTTGCACAACTAAACTCAATTAAAACATTTTCATATTGAAGGCAATAATCTTCTTCAACAAGGGAACCTGCAGTAACCTTCCCTTTCTTGCTATAATCTACCCCATTGTCATCATCAGCGCACGCAAACAAAGTCCCATCACCATTACACTTCCCACCAGCATCTGTTGCTACATCACAACCATATTCGCACTCATAAGACTCATCCCTAACAGTTCCATCACTCCCACAATAAGCCTCAAATAAGGTTGAACCATAAACCTCAGACGGCGAACCTATTTTTTTCCCATAAGAAAGACAGTTATCATTTTGTGTTCTAAACGTAGTTTCAACCTTTCCACCCATATAATAATTTTTTCCACCATCACTATCAACACATTTATCCACAATATCTGAATCATATTTACCTAGATAAGCGTTCATTAAACCTACAAAGTCTCCCTTTTGGATTTCATTTTGTTCTTCTTCTGAATCATATTTACCTAGATAAGCGTTCATTAAACCTACAAAGTCTCCCTCTTGAATTTCATTTTGTTTTTCTATCTTTCCATCAACTTCAACATTAACTATTATTTTCCCTGTAAACCAAAGGGCATTTAGGTTCTTATTTCGAGATTGAGAAACAACTATCGGACCTTTAATTCCCTCATTATTGATTATAATTTCAGGATGTTCTAAATTGCTCTTTTTAATAGCAGCTAAGAATTCATCGTTTGTAAAAGCAGTATCTCTTAGCTCAATATTTACATCAATAAACGGCTTATCCGCTGTCCCACATCTTGTATCCGCTGTCCCACATCTTGTATCAGCTAGCCCATACCTTGCCACGAAAGTATTACAGCCACCAGCTAAATTTAATCCTACTTCTTCAGTTCCTTCACATAAGCCGATATGTCTTTTTGCTTCAATAAACTTTAATCTATTTATGTCTTCTTTAATTAAGTAATCCTTATCAATTAAACAATCATTAG
>CAYIHC010000090.1:0-4514 GCA_964363105.1 Candidatus Woesearchaeota archaeon
TTCTGTTAATGGTTGGTTATAAAGACCTTTTGTTTTATCTGTTGTATCTATTTCAACTCCTTTTGCTTCATCGTAAACTATTGGTAAAAAAGGAGCATTAAAATCTGGAGCTATATTAATTAGTCTATCTGAGATTGGTTGTATTTTAACTCTTGGTGAATTCGATTCATATGTTATCCCTGTAGAAGAAGTTGTAAAATGTTCGATTAATGCTAATCTTTCTTCCATAGGCCTTGAACTATCTGTATTAAATGATTCTACTAATGCGGCTATATTTTCTGCAAATGTTAAAGGTCTATGAATTGGAGAACCATCTTGTCTTTGGAAACGATGTAAAGGATCTAAGTTATCTGTTAAAGCTGCCTCTTTTTGTAATTGTTCGATTCCTTCTGCGTATGTAGGCGCTGTATCTAATCGTGTAAACCTTGGTCTTGTCTTAGATAAGATTTCTTCTGATAAAACTTCAGCACCTAAAGATTTTAAAGCTGCTTCTAATCTTGCTTTATTTTCTGGACTGTGAGTTTTAAGTTCGTATCTTGTTATCATGAAGAATTTGATATTTTAAGAGTTTATAAAACTTTCTGTTTTGTTACTACTTTAGGATTAAGAAAAGGTTTAAATACTTCTGTGCGTTTCAGATTAGATGAAAATTTTAGCTGCAGGAGATATACATGGAGATATTCAATTAGTTAAGAAACTAGTTGAAAAGGCTGAAAAAGAAAACGTTGATTTGGTGATCTTATGCGGGGATTTAACAATGCAAGAGGCTTCAACAACTAATTTGATAGGTCCATTTTTAAAGGCAAATAAAAGAGTTGCTTTAATACCTGGGAATCATGAAACAAATGCAACTGCTGATTTTTTAGCTAAATTGTATGGGGTTAAGAATTTACATGGAAGTTTTTTGAAATATGAGGATGTTGGTTTATTTGGATGTGGAAGTGCTAATATTGGCTTATTCCAGTTAAGTGAAAAGGAGATTTATTATGCTTTAAAGAAAGGACATGAGGGTGTTAAAGGTCTAAAAAAGAAAATAATGGTAACTCATGTGCATCCTAAAGAAAGCTTAATGGAGAAATTAACGCAACATTTCCCCGGATCTACAGGTGTTAAAAAGGCAATAGATAGGTTTAAACCAGATATTTTATTATGTTCGCATGTTCATGAAGCAGCAGGAATGGAAGAAAAGATTGGAGATACTAAGGTTATCAATGTTGGAAGAGAAGGAAAGGTTATAAAACTATAGATATTTTACAAGTTAGAAAAGAATATAAACAAGCAATTCAAATTCTATTTTATGAAGAAGCTTTATTTCGGATTAATCTTAATTTTTGTGATATTTTTATTTGGATGCAGTAAAGAAGTAGAAGAAACAACAAGCGGTGGTGGAATTTCAAAAAGTGTAGATGTGAAAGTGAATGTTGAAGATAAAAAAGAAGTTAAAACTGAAGAAAAGAAAGAACAGTTTGAATTAACAACTGATAAAAAAAGATATAATGCAGGAAACAGCCTTAAACTTAGTTTTGTTAATAATTTTGATAAAGATGTTAAAGTTAGATTAAGTGAGGGAATAAATTTAATTAAGATTGAAGGAGATTCCAAGGTTCAATATGGAGCTACAAAATTATTGTGTGAATGCGATAAGCAGTGTGAACCGAAAAATAATTCGTATGATGTTCCTGCTGGCGGGAATTTAGTCATACCTCTTGCATTTAATTTGCAAATTGAAAGCTGTGCAAAGGGCCAGAAGGTAAGCAGGGATTTAGAAAAAGGGGTTTATAGGACAAAGGTTGAATACTTGAACAGAGGAGAAACTGATATCTGGAGAGAAATTGAATCTAATATTTTTATTGTGAGTTAAGAAAAGCTTTTAAAAGTATGTTTTTAAACTATATATTATGGGCTATGAATTATTACTTTGTGAAAAACCTATATCTTGTAAGAAAATTGCAGAGGCTTTAGCAGATAATAAACCTAAAAAGCTAATGCATGGAAAGATTCCTTATTATGAGATCACAATCGACAATAAGAAAGTTGTGTTGGGTTCTGCTGTTGGCCACTTATTTGCTTTAAAGGAAAAAAATGGGAAAGGGTGGAAATATCCTGTTTTTGATTATGAGTGGCAACCAAAATACTTAATTGATAAGGGTGCAGTTAATACAAAAGATTTTATTGATACTTTAAGCTTTATTGCTAAAGGAGCCAATAAATTTACGGTTTGCACAGACTTTGATGAAGAGGGAAGCACATTAGGAAAAGAGATTGTTGAATATGTTTTTAAGAGAAAAGATGCAAGAAGAATGAAATTCAGCTCATTAACAAAAGAAGAGTTACAGGAATCTTATAAAAACGCTTTATCGCATTTAGATTGGGAACAAGTTCATGCAGGGGAAGCAAGACATGAAATGGATTTTTTATATGGTATCAATTCCAGTAGAGCATTAACCTTGGCTGTAAAGAGTGCAGGAACATTCCAAATACTGTCTGCAGGGAGAGTGCAAGGTCCTGCATTAAAATTATTTGTGGATCTTGAGAAAAAAATAAAAAAGTTTAAACCTGAACCTTACTGGGAGATTTCTTTAAAAGGATTGTTGAATAAAACTGAAATTGAGGCTTTTCATGTTAAAGGAAAATTTAAAGATAAAAAAGAAGCTGATAAAGTTGTAAATATTACTAAAAATAAAAAAGCTTTAGTTGAAACAGTAACAAAAAAATCTATAAGTATAAATCCACCGTTTCCATTTGATTTAACTTCTTTACAGTTAGAGGCTTATAAATACTGCAACATAAGCCCAAAACAAACCATGGGCGTTACTCAGAATTTATACGTTAGGGGATATATTACTTATCCAAGAACTTCGAGCCAGAAGTTACCTCCTAAGTTAAATATAAAGAAATTATTTACAAGTTTAAGCAGACAGGAAAAATATTCAAAGATTATTGAAAAATTAAGTTCAAAACCAAATTTAAGAGCCAATGAAGGACCAAAATCTGATCCTGCGCATCCAGCATGCATTCCTACAGGGGATACTCCAAAAAATCTGAAAGGAAAAGAATTGCAAGTTTATGATTTAATTGTTAGAAGATTTTTAAGTTCTTTTGGAGATAATGCTGAAAAAGAAAATATGAACCTTAAAATTGACTGCAATAAGGAAAAGTTTTCATTTTCATGTTCCAAGGTTCTTGAAAAAGGATGGATGGAGATTTATCATTTTGTTAAAAGTGATTCTATAGAAATACGGGGTGTAAAAGAAGGTGATGAAGTAAAAAATCCAAAGATTTTATTGTATTCGAAAGAAACTCAACCACCAAAAAGATTTACAGCGGCTTCTATTATTAAAGAGCTAGAAGAGAGAAATTTAGGCACGAAAGGTACGAGAGCCTTGATTATTGATACTTTATACCAAAGACATTATATCCAGGAAAAATCTGTTCAAGTTACTGACCTAGGAGAGGCTGTTTGCGATACACTGGAAGAATATGTGCCTGAGTTAGTATCTGAAAATTTAACGAGACATTTTGAAGAGGAATTAGAACAAATAAGAGAAAATAAAAAGAAAAAAGAAGAAGTTGTAGACGAAGCAAAAACTGTTTTAAAAAAAGTTTTAAAAGTATTTAAGTCAAGTGAAGAAAAAATAGGAAAAAAATTATTAAAGGCTGTTAAAGAAACAAGGGCTGAACAGGAGAATTTAGGTTTATGCCCAGAATGTAAAAAGGGCGATTTAACAATAAGGAGAGGTAAGTTTGGAAGATTTGCTACATGTAATACTTATCCTAAATGTAAGATTACTTTTTCTTTGCCTTCGAATGCAATGATACTGCCGGCTAAGAAGTTATGTGAAACATGTAATTACCCAATTATTAAAGTAATTAAGAAGGCAACAAGACCGAGAGAAACCTGTTTGAATAAAGAATGTAAAAGCAAGGAAGTTCCAAAAGAAATTCTTAAAAAATATGAAGGAAGAAAATGCCCTAAATGTCAGACTGAATTAATTGTAAGAAAATCAATATATGGGAGCTTTTTAGCCTGCCCTAAATATCCTTCATGTAGACATATAGAACAGATTAAGTTGGAATAAACTTTTATTTCGAGGCTTTGATTAATCTGTTTACTTCTATGGATGAAACTTCACTTGGGAATTTATTTTCAAAATCTTCAATGAATTTTGTTCTTAACTTGATAGTATTGGCTTTCATTGTGTAGGCTAACCAACCTTCGAAAGTTGCGTAGATCTTATCAAAATTTGATAAATCTAATTTGAATTGTTTTTCAAATAAGTTTAATTTGTTTTTCATTTTCCTTAAATTTGACTTTTTTAATAGCTTGTGATTGTAGAAAATTCTGAAGCCTAAAAATTGAATGCCTTGCTTTAAGGTTAAAATTTTTGATTTGTCCGGATGTAACTCTAATTTTAAATCTACTTTTAAAAATCTGTTTATTGTAGATTTTATTCTATTCAGTTTTTCTTTTGAATTGTGGAGAATTACAAAATCATCTACGTATCTTAGGTAAT
>CAYIHC010000091.1:0-4374 GCA_964363105.1 Candidatus Woesearchaeota archaeon
TTTTTTCTTTTGGAAAGAAAAACCTCGTAAAAAGAAAGAACATTGAAAGTCCCTTTGGGCCCGTTTTATTTATTCATCCAAAATCTATATTAAACCTAGAAATAAACAAATTTATGAGAAAAAGAGGGCAGACAACGTATTTTTTAGTAATTGGGATTATTATTGTGATCTTAATATCTACAATACTATTTTTTAAGGATATGACTATAAGAAGTGAATTTAAACAAGACCTAACTGAGAGTAGGTTCATTAATTCGTATGCTATAAAAATCAAGGAAGAAATAAAGTCTTGTATAGAAGAGACTAATTTCATCGGATTAAGATTAATTGGGATAAATGGTGGTTATTTAGGAATACCAAACGAGCTATCGGTTTTAGATGCAGTTTATTGGTATAAAGAGGGGATAAATTTTCAACCTTTTTTATCAGACATTGAATCAAATCTTGAAATGTATCTTATGGATACACTACCTTCATGCATCCATCGGCTTTATGAAAACAAGCGGGATTTTAATTTAACCTTTGGTAAGTTAACTACCAATATCAAGATTACTGACGGACTTATTCTTTCAAGCATTGATTATCCCATGAGGATACAGCAGGGAAAGATTGGATTTAGTTTAGATAAATTTGAAGTAAAACAAAAGACTAATTTCTGGAGTTTATTTGAAAAGGCGACAAGAATTGTAAACGATGCTTCTTTGCCAAGCTTTGACACTTGTGAACCTGTGAAATGTAGTGATGAAAATTCAAATTTTATATTTTTTAATGACAAAGAGAATTTAATAGTAAATGGACAGACGTTTATACTATCCCAAAATGGAACACGATCAAATTTAGAGTTAAAGTTTGCTATAAAAAGACCGATAAAAGAATCATTTGGTTTGGAGTTTGGTAAAAAGAAATTAGCCATAATATATCAGGATTCTGATGGAACGAATATTATTGAGGGGGGTTACGATCCAAGAACTTTTGGCAAAAGAGCATTGGAGGTCTTTGGAAGATTACTTCCTATGAAAAAGGGGGTGGATACTTTTGACTGCGAGCAAATTCCTGATTTTTTTGCTAAAGCTAAAGAGTATAATCTTTTGATTATTACCGGAAATGCTGAAGCAAAGGTTGCAGAAGGAAAAAGAACGATAATTCTGCCAAATGGCGAAAGTGAAGAAGAAACTTTTTTTGGTGAGGAAAGGAATTTAGATAAAAATTATAAGCTAAAGTTGGGATGCAACCAAATAAGCAAGAATTATCAACTTGAACTTAAAAACTGGGTTAATGATGGTGGGATTTTATGGATTAATTTTGTTTCAAAATATGAAGGGGATGATTTTGCGGCCAGTTATTTGGGAGCAATGGGCTATTCATCAGAGGGATGGTATTGGGGTGTGAAAGATCTTTATAAAGGGTTAATTGAGTATAGTGAAAAGCTAAGGGAAACAGAAACCATTGTAAACAGACCAAATCATAAGATTCTTTTTTGCCCAAATAATATTACTGAAAAATTATCTAATAATATTTGGTTTGGCGGTTCTTTGGATACAAAAGGGAATGCTGATGAGATAATCTTAGGAACTGAGAAAAATTCAAAGTTATGGGTGGACCATATTGGGAATGGTTTAATTATTTTTGACGAGTATATCCTAAAAGACAATATCTTTGGAGTCTTACCTTATAACGACGATTTATACTCGAAAGAAATTGCTGAAGGGTATTTTACAAATGTTCTGACATATATTAGCAAATTAGCTTATGAATTTAAAGAAATAGATGGAAGAGCAAGACCCTCCATATTAAATCCGAGTTTAAATAAAGAGATTTCTAATTTAAATTTCATATTTCAATCTATTCTGGGGAGAGATAAAACTTATTATTTATCAATGTGGGACATTAATGGTTCTACTACAACATTTATTCTGAATCCTTCTAATTTTGGCAAAAATGAAGATTTAAACGGTGAAGATAAAATCTGGAGTTATAATAAAGAAGGAAATAAAATAGAGTTTTTTGTAGAACCTTTAACTGTAGGTAGAGAGAATATATTTAATGATGGTCTTTATGAATGGCAGGTAGGCGTTGATTATAAAGACAGGATTATATGGGGTAATATTGGAAGATTTATTAAAAAAACAAGTGAGGTTAAAAATGAGAATTAATAGTTTGAAAGTTATTACTATAATATTTCTAGTTGTAGTAAATATTTATTTAGTTACTGCAGATATTTCTTGCTTGGATGGAAACTGTGAAGTTGGTTGCTGTGTTGATCAAGATGGTTTTCAACATAATAAATACCCAAGAGGAATATGCTTGGAGAAAGATGGTAATTTTAATAGTGGTTTTTGTAATAATATGCCTACATGTAAATTTACTTGATACTATTTTTTAGCAATCCTATAGAACACATCAAATATAGATTCATCTGTAAACACCTTAAAGAATTCAGCTTTTACTTCGTCTGCTACTTTTTGTATTGCTGACTGATGTTCTTGTAAGTTTTTAGAATAAAACTTCTTTAATAACGGACCAATAAATGTTCTTAATTTTGTTCCTGATTCAACATCTTTTAAATGATAATCTCCTTTTAATGAAATGTCTCTTTCTGATGCATCCAACAATTGTATTAACACTAATTGATTGTTCTTTAATGAATAAACAGCATTTCTTATTTCCTTGGAATCATAAAGAAAATCTGAGATAATAACTATTAAAGACCTTGATTTTATTAATTTTTTGTAGTTGCTTAATGAAGAGTATAATCTTGAATGACCTGATGGTTTTTTCTTGTTTAAATAATCAACAATAGAGACTAATTGTTTTTTTCCTTTCTTTGGTTTAAAAACATCTAATTTGTCTGAGAATGTGGATAAAACAAACTTTTCATTTTTTCTTAAGGCTAAATAAGTAAATCCCAAGCCAAGCATAGAGGCGTAATCAACTTTTGAAATATTCTTTCCAAAACCCATGCTTGCACTAAAATCGATTATTATATGTGTTGTTAAACTTCTCTCTGCTTCAAATAATTTTATTAATAGGTCGCCAGTTCTGGCATAGACTTTCCAGTCAATTCCTTTTGGATCGTCACCTGGTGTGTAATCTCTTCTGTCTGCAAAGATTAAACCATGACCTTTAAAGATAGAAGACCTTTCACCTAAAAAGGGAGAAGTTGTTCTTTTATGTATTTTAATGCTTAATCTGTCTAAAGCTCTTAGAAAATCTTGAGATATCATTTTAATAATTCTCTTATCACATCGTCCTCTGAGAGATTATTTCTTTCTGCTTCAAACGTTAATAAAATTCTATGTCTTAAAATTGGATAGGCCATTGTTTTTATGTCTTCTTTTGAAACATAATTTCTTCCTTCCATTAAAGCTCTTGCTTTTGATGCTAAGATTAATCCAATTGATGCTCTTGGTGAGGCACCATATTCAATTAAATCTTTTTTGGTTCTTGTTGATCTAACTAAATCCACAGCATATCTTTTAATGTCTCTTGCAATTGGAACCTGTTTTGTTAATTCCTGCAAATAATCTATGGTTTCTTTTTTCATTATAGGCTTCAGTTTTATTTGTGCATTTGATTCTGCATATCTTTCTACAATTTCCAACTCTTCTTCTGTTGTTGGATATTGCGCCTTTATTTTTAATAAGAACCTGTCTGCTTGTGCTTCGGGTAAGTTAAACACTCCCTCTTGCTCAATAGGATTAGCTGTTGCTAGGACAAAAAAAGGCCTTTCTAGTTTGTAAGTTGTGTTACCGACTGTTACTTGTCTTTCCTGCATTACTTCCAACAAAGCTGACTGCAATTTTGGAGGAGCACGGTTAATTTCGTCTGATAAAACTAAGTTAGCAAATATAGGACCCGGCTGAAACTTAAATTCCCTTCTTTCATTTACAATATAGGTTCCTGTTATATCTGAGGGCATTAAATCAGGAGTATTTTGTATTCTTGAAAATTTTAAGTCCATTAAAGAGGCTATTGTTTTGACTGTTAATGTCTTGGCTAAGCCAGGATAACCTTCTAATAAAGCATGAGAATCTGTTAAAATAGCAACTAAGACATCTTTTACCATTTCTGTTTGACCAACTACAACTTTCCTTACTTCTGATATCAGTAAATCCATGTTTTTCTTTGCTTCTTCTAATTTCATTTTATTTTCCTTCTGTTATTTTTTCAAAGTATTTTTTAACTATTTCCTGATTTTCTTTGGGTATTTCTTCCTTAAAATTAGCTTCTGCACTGCTTTTTATATCTTGCGGATAAGCAGTATCAAAGTTCTTTTCCTCTGTATCCTGCAAGTCTTCAACATTTAATTCTGTATTTGACGGGTTTAATTTAAGATTTAATTCATTATTGCCTAAAATAGCAACTGATTCTTTA
>CAYIHC010000092.1:0-4353 GCA_964363105.1 Candidatus Woesearchaeota archaeon
AGTCCTAATATTGCAGATTCCCCGGGGTTTATTATAGGTGTTCCATAGGTTCCTGAAATACTGCCATAATTTGTTATTGTAAATGAACCGCCTTTCATATCCATCAAGTCTAATTTTTTATTTTTTGATTTTTCTGCTAATTCCTGCAGTTCTTTAGCTATTGTTAATAAGTCTTTTTTGTCTGCTCCTTTTATTACTGGCACTAATAAGCCATCGCCTGAATCAACTGCAATTCCTAGGTTATAATACTTTTTTAGAACAATCTCATCTTCATATAAAGATGCGTTCAAGTAAGGGTGTTTTTTTAAAGATTCAACAACTGCTTTTACCACATAAGGAAGCAATGTTAGCTTTATTCCCTTCTTTTCTGCCAATAATTTTTCTTTTTCTCTTAAAGTCCATAGGTTTGTAATGTCAATATCATCTATTGAAGTAACTTGGGCGGTATTTTGTAGTGATCTTATCATATTATCCGCTATTGTTTTTCTTATTCCTTTAAATGGAATGTGATCAATATAACCAAACATATCATATTTCTTTTTAACAAGCATTCGGGGTTTTTGAATATCCTGTTTTTTAATTTCTTTAATGGAATTTAATATATCCTCTTCCAAAATTCTTCCTTCTGATCCCGTGCCAATTATTTTGTTTATGCCAATGTTTAATTTTTTAGCTAAGTTTCTAACCTTTGGTGTTGCTAGAATTCCACTTCTTGATTTTGTTTGCTCAAATGATTTAACTTCGATTATGCCTTTAGCTTCTTCTAGTTCGCCGACAACAGCAACTGATTTTTTTTCTTCAAAATTTGTTTTTTTCTCTTTTTTTCCATCGTCTATTGTCACTATAATATCTCCGACTTTGATTGTATCGCCTTCTTTGAAGTGTAATTTTAATATTGTTCCTGTAGCTGGCGAGGGGATATCTGCAACAGCCTTATCAGTTTCAATTTGAGCAATATCTTGATGTTCTTTTATTTTATCTTTTTCTTTAACCATCCATTTAACTAAAACACCATCCTGAATACCTTCACCTACATCCGGAAATTTAAATTCATACATTTGACACCTCTATCGTTGCTTCTATTAATCCGCTTGGTTTGTTATTAGGTAGAAAATGTGCTATTTCCGGAACAATACACTCACCATTAAGGTAAAAATAACAAACTCCTCTAGATACTGGTTGGCTGACCGCATTTAAAAGCCATACTTCTTTCCTGTATTTTGAAATTGTTAATTCCATAATCTTTGCATAATCGGTTCTTGGCCTCAGACTTCTATTAAACGGGACAGCATTAAACATTTTTAGAAGATTACTCAACAATCTATCCTTAAGTTCTTCTTTTGGAATGTTTGAAAACATTTTAACATAACCTAAATGTTGCTTAATCGCTTCTTGATATTGATTTAACTTGTTTCCATTTATCATTAACATATCCAACATCTTTTCAAAATTTAATAGATCATATCTTATACTTCCATGAACAGCTACTGCTTCTTCTGTTATTCTTTGGCCGGAATTTCCAATAGTCATTATATTTTTACCACACCTTAAGATAATATTGTCTGGGGGATAAAATTCTGCAGGAATATTATTTTCCTTTAGGGTTTCAGCCATTGCTTCACAAACATACTTTCTTAATTCATTAAGATCTCTTGGAAAGTAATCTCTTGGAGCTATTATTGAAAAAACTATATAGCCTTCGTCTAAATAAACTGCTTGGCCGCCGGAAACTCGTCTCACTAAAGTTGCGTTGTGTTTTCTTAGAGCTTCTAAATCAACGTCTTTTTTTACATCTTGGGAAAATCCAACAGATATAGTTGGAGTCCATTCTGTAAAAACAATTGTTGGTGGAATTCTGCCCTCTTTAATTAGTTCTAAAAGTGCTTCATCTAAAGCAACATTAAAATAGCTATCTTGTTGGTTTAATCTTACTGTTCTTAGACTCCTGACGTTATTTTCCAAGCTCATTACCTCTTTATTGTTTTTAGTATTTTAAAACTTTGTTAATGCCATAAACTATTCTTTCAACTGATGGATTATAGTATTTCTCCAGTTTTGCTAGGGGAACTATTGTGTCTAATCCTGTGATCCTTTCTACTGGCGCTTCTAAGCTTAATAATGCTTTATCGTTTATTATTGATATTATCTCTGAGGATAAACCTAATGTTTTTGGGGCTTCCTGGACAATCACACACCTACCTGTTTTTTTAACTGAATTTATAACTGTTTCTGTATCTAAGGGTTTTAAGGTTCTTAAGTCTATTAATTCAATGCTTGCTTTTGTGTTTTCAATGGCTTTTTCACATTCCCTTACCATTGCCCCCCACGAGATTAAAGTTAAGTCATCACCTTCTTTTCTTATATTTGCTTTGCCAATTGGAATTAAGTATTCTTTTTCTGGAACTTCTTGTTTTATTGCTCTGTAAATTCTTTTCGGTTCGAAAAAAATAACAGGATCTGGGTCTCTTATCGCTGAAACTATTAAACCTTTTGCATCATAAGGTGTAGATGGAACAACAACTTTTAATCCAGGAGTATGGACATAATAAGTTTCTGGTGACTCTGAGTGATGTTCTAATGCTTTTACCATTCCACCAAATGGACTTCTAATAACTAAAGGACAGGAGAATCTACCTCTTGATCTGTTTCTTATTCTTGTTGCGTGATTAACTAACTGATCAAAGGCTGGAAGCATAAATCCTTCAAACTGAATTTCTGCAACAGGTTTTAAACCTGCAATTGCCATTCCAATGGACATTCCTACGATTCCAGATTCTGCTATAGGGGTATCAATAACTCTCTTTTCTCCGAATTTTTTTAGTAAATTGTCTGTAACCCTGAAGACACCGCCATCTATACCTACATCTTCCCCTAAGATAATAACGTTTTTATCTTTGGTCATCTCTTGTTTTAATCCTAAGTTTATTGCTTCTACTAAATTTAAAATCATTGTAAGAACCTCCTGTTGAGCCTTTTTAATAAAAAGCTTCGGGAAAAACATGTTCTTACCAACTTCAGCGACCGATTTTTAATCATTTTATTAATTCCTTTCTTAATTTTAATTCTTGTAATTGATCCTGCATATCTATTGGGTATTTATATACATAGTTTAAGATATCTTCTGCCGGGGCATCTTTTATGGATTCATATTTTTTCACTGCTAGATTTACCTTAACTTCTGCGCCTTTTTTAACTTTGTTGAAATAATCTTTATTTACTAATTTATTTTTAAGCATAAATATTTCCAATCTTTTAATTGGATCTTTCTTTTCCCATAATTTTACTTCTTCATTAGATCTGTATTTTTTTGCATCATCTGCTGTTGTATGATCCGTTACTCTATAAGTGAAGCATTCTATTAGAGTTGGAATGCCTTTTTCTATTGCTTCTTTTGTTGCTTTGTAAACTGCAAAAACATCATTGCCATCTACTTTTATTCCATTGAAGCCATAAGCTATTGCTTTTTGGGCTATTGTTTCTGATGCTGTTTGTTTTTTTACTGGAACTGAGATTGCATATTGATTATTTTGACATATAAAAACAACCGGCAATTTAAAAACCCCTGCAAAATTCATTGCTTCGTGGAAATCTCCTTCTGAAGTTGCACCTTCTCCAAAATAAGTAACTGCTACTGATTTTTTGTTTTTGTATTTCATTGCGTAGGCGATACCACATGCGTGAAGCATTTGTGTGCCTACTGGAATTGAAATTGGAAGAATATTTTGTTTGAAATGATTCCCCCTTTCATCTCCGCTATAAACTTGATAGATATTCTCTATCTTGACACCTTTTGAAATTAAGACGCCTTCTGCCCTGAAGCTAGGAATTATCCAATCTTCTTTTCTTATTGCTAATGCCGAACCAACATGAATTGCTTCATGTCCTTTTGAAAATATGTAGGTCCCTAATCTTCCCGCTCTTTGTAACTTTAAGGCTATTTCGTCATAAACTCTTATTAAAATCATATCTTCATAAATTTTTTTAATTTCATTAGATTTTAATTTAGGCATTAGTTTATTGTCTATTATACCCTTTTCATTTAGAATCTGCAGATATTTAACTTCAAAATCACCTATCTTTTTAATTGGCATTTTATTTTCCTTGAGCCCAAGCTTTTAATTCTTCATATGTTGCAGCACCGCAAATCTTCTTTCCAGTTTTTTTATTAAAAAAGAATGGAATTCCCCCACATTCTCCTTGATCAATCTCTTCCAATAGTTTAGCATTTTTAGCGTTATGCCAAACTTCTAGTCTTTCTACTTTAATTTTTAGTTCTTTTTCCAGTTTATCAACTAGAGGATCCATTTCATGACAGTGGATGCACTCTGTTCCTGTAAACATAAGTAAATGTGA
>CAYIHC010000093.1:0-4337 GCA_964363105.1 Candidatus Woesearchaeota archaeon
TGAACCTTGTTTATCCATCTTAAAGATAGAGTTAATGACCTTTATATTGTTTTCTTTTATTTTTAATGGAAATTGACTTGAAATCTCTTTAAGATAAATGTCTTAATTGAATAAATACAAATGACTTAAATTAGAAAATGCAAAAAGATTTATATAGTGGTTGGACTTATAAAACAAAAAATTTAAGGAGGTTAAAATGATTGTATTAGGAAATAAGTCTATTTCAGAAGTGTTTGGTATATTGGCTGCTGTTTTTGGATTTTTAGCAGGATTATTGCTATTGGTCAGGATAATTATGCTTTTTATTTAGGAAGAAAAAATGGCATTTGATATAATCGATATTAGTATATTGTTAATCACAATTGTAATTTTTATTTTGGATATATACTATCATTTTTCCGGACAGTGTATTTTGGGTTTGTTCGATATTATTATCCGTATTCTACTAGCTTTAGGTATTACTTTTGATATATTAAAAAGAGGATTTGAAAAATTCTAAATGTTTTATTAATCTGAAACTTCTTTAAGATAAATGACTTAAATGCATAAAGACAGATGACTTAAATTAGAAAAGCTTATAAAGACAGATGACTTAATCAAATTAAGAAAGGTGAATCAAAAGATGAAAAGAGAAAAGCATGAAAAGATAATGGCAGAAGTATGGGATGAAGTAAATACTGCTTTAAGCGATAAAAGGGGATTAATTGCACATCAAAGTCGATTAGCATTTTCAGTGTCCTTGGGAGCGGTAAACATTTTAGAGATTTATCTTCACAACCTTAATGTTCTAAAGGAAGGTGTAAAGATTGATCATAAATGGTTTAAAAGAAAAATGGAAACTGTTTTTGAGCATTTACAGAATCAAATAACTTCCCCAATAATATCAATACAAAGAATAGAGGAAATTGTAGATATTGTCAGGAAAATAGAAGAAAAAAGAGATGATCTCGCTTATGGTTCGTCTGCTACTGAAGAAGTATTACAGGAGAAAATAAATCTTTTGTTTAAATTAAAGGAGATTACAAAATGTTAAAGGCTTATGCTAGTTATTTTGTAGCTTATCTTTTAAATAATATGAAATATCTTGAAGAGATTGAAAGAATTATATTATTCGGCTCTGTTGCAAGAGGGGATTCTACAAATGAAAGTGATATAGACTTGTTTATTGAAGTAAAGAAAAAAACAAAAAAATTAGAAAAAGAAATTAAAGATATTGAAAATAATTTTTATCAAAGCAGAGAAGCCTCTTTGTTTAAAGTGAAGGGAATAAATAATAGTTTTAGTATTAAGATTGGCAATTTAAAAGAATGGAAAGATTTGTATAAAAGCATAGCTTCTACAGGAATTGTTTTATATGGACATTATGAAGCAAAAGAAATCCCAAGTGGAATGAGATATGGCGTCATAATCTTTTGGAATAAGATAGGGGAAAACAGAGGCGCATTTCTTAACAAAATTTATGGGTTTAGTGCAAATAAGAAATATTATCCTGGTTTAATTGAAAAATATGACGGTAAAAAAATTGGAAAAAGCTGTATTTTAATACCAATCCAATTTAAGGACGAAATAATTAAACTATTAAAGAAATACAAAGTTGAAGGTAAAGTAATTGAAATGTTTTATTAAAACTGTTTTGATGGTTTTCTTGCAAAGTCCATTATATGACCAAAAACTGCCTTAATACCTCTTAAAGTATAAACTATATCTTGTTTTGATTTAATCTTTTTTAAGTGCTGATAAATATAATTTGGATGTAAAAAAACTTTAGTATAAATACTGTCGCAAATTTCCATTATTTCTTCAGGTGTTGCATCTTGTGTTTTTAATAATGGCATTGTCATGTCATATTTTTCATAATCATAGGGATCAATACCTGGCAAGAACCATTTATTTTCAACTGCCTGATGCCACATTGGTGTTCCTGGATAAGGCATTATAACTGTGCTTTGCAACACATCTGCATAACCTTTGTGCATTAGATATTTTGCTAATCTTAATGTGTTTAGAGCTTCTTCTTTAGTTTCCCAAGGATAACCAACCATCATTGTTAAATGGACTATCAAACCTGCTTTTTTAATATCTTTACATTCATCTATAATCTGAGAAACATCTACATCTTTATCCAACATTTGCAATGTCTTTTGATTTGCGGATTCCAAACCAAATTTTAATAATCTAAAACCTGCTTTTTTCATTAAACTGTAGTCTTTTAAATTTCTATAACCAAAACGCATGTTACAGGAATAATCTACTTTTTTGTTTAGGCCTCTTTCAATTAAAATATTGCAGAAATCAGTCAACCATTTTCCTATTGTAATCGTTCCGCAATCATCAAAGATTTCCTTTACTTTATATTTGTTAATAAGCATTTCAACTTCATCAGCTGCATTTTTTGCTGTTCTTGATCTGAATGTTCCTTTTGGAAATAAGTTAGAGTCCCAGACACAGAATGTGCATTTTCCCCACCAACAATCTCTTCCAGTCATTGTGTATGCAAATGGCCTTCCCCTGATGTTGTATTCTTTCTGGTAATGTTCAAAGCATTTTGTTAATTCTCTGTCTGGAAATGGTGCTTCGTCCAAAGATTTGGTTAATTGATGCCTTCCGCCTTTGATTAATTTGTTTTTTTCTTTATACCAGAAACCTTGTGGGATTTTTTCATTATTAGTTATGGCGTCGCATAACTCGAGTAAAGCAAAATCATAATGGCCGCCAACTAAAGTGTAATCTACATTTGAATTCTTTAATGATTCTTCAGGGAATGCGGATACATGATCGCCCATTAAAACAATTTTCATTTTTGGGAATAAATTTTTAGCTTTGTTTATGAAATTCCAGTAGATTTTTATTGTTGGTGCTTTGGATTCTAATGCAAATAAATCAGGTTTTTCTTTAGTTAAATATTCAAAAAACTGCTGTTCTGTTAAGCCTTCTGCAATTGCATCTTTCCAGATAACACTATAACCTTTTACTTTAAGCATTGTGGCTGCTGTTGCCGGAACAACAGGATATAGAAAAGTTGGATTGTGGAAGTATTGAAACTGCCTGTTTTGTCCTAATTGAGCTATACCTTTAGAGTAATCTGCAGGTGGATAGCCTACTAGAACTTTAAATTTTTTCTTATCAAAGGATTCTTTTTTTACCATTTCTTAAATATTTATATAGAGCTTTTTAAGGATTATGCATTTTGGTTAACTATGATAATTGCATCACAATAAAACTTATAAATTGGATAGAAGGTTAAAATTCATGGCTATATTAACTATAATAATCAGTTTTGTTGTTGGATTTCTAGTTGCTGTTGGTATATGGTTTTTTATGTCTAGGTGGGGGATGGAAGATACTGCTAAAAATTTAAATAATAAACAAAAGGCTGATCAAGAAGCTATAAGAAAAACAATGGCTAAATCCAATGAAGAAATAATGAAAGACGTTTCTTTGACAGATGAGCAGAGGGGAATGATATTGTTTACAAGAGCACAAAGACCACAACAGTTTGAGGGAAGAGAGGTTAAATAAATTATTTTAAACACTTTCCATAACGACAGAGCTTATTTTTCGGGCATTTTATTTTTTCTGATTTAACTTTGTTATCCTTGCAATAATATTCTACTACCGATGTTGGGAAGTAACCTTTAACACATGTGTCTATCTTCCTATTGATTCTATCTAATCCTGTAGTTCCCTTAACAAATACATTCTTACCCTTATCAGAATCTGTGCATGTTGGTGCTGGCATACATTTTCCATTTAGACATCCGTCTGGACAAATAAATAAACTTTCAACAGGTTCGCCATCACCCCTACAATATTTTTCATTTAACTGATTGGGATTGTCACTTGGATTATTATCGTAAGACATACCGCACTGGTCTTCAGATTGGAAAGACCCAAAAGTGACTGTTCCTTTTATATAATGATTTTCTCCACCATCTGTGTCTGTGCATGTAGGTGCTGCGATTGGTTTGACATTATCTTTAACACATTTTGCACCAAAACCCCTCATTAAGTTTACTCTATAAAAATCAAAAGTCTCGCCACCATAACACCCAATTGTCGGCCCTGCTACTTCAACAATATTTCCTTGATTTGAGTTTACATTATAAGTTAATGATTGTGTATACAAACAAGTCATACCTTTACTGTTACAAAGCTCTTCACCTGTAACAACAATGTCATTGTTTGAATCTGATTTAATAAAATCCTTAGTCCCTTCATCGTTATCATTCCATTGGAAAGGTGAAGTAAGAAATCTACCTTCCTTGAATATATTTCCTAAGGAATTATCTTTAACACATTTTGCACCAAAACCCCTCATTAAGTTTACTCTATAAAAA
>CAYIHC010000094.1:0-4281 GCA_964363105.1 Candidatus Woesearchaeota archaeon
TAAAAAAGTTTAATCAAGGTGCGTCTTTACTTTCTAATTTTAGATAACTAAGAACGATTAATAATATGTTTATTATCAAATATAAAACTATTCTCACTATCTGTATTGTATTTTGTAATCCATTTGTTGACGCACCGAAACTATTCATAAGCGAGCCTAAACTTGTAAAAAGCGAAAATATCCCTGACAGAACAATGAGGAATACGCCACTGAGTATTAGACCTGCGGAGATACTACTATACTTGATTAAGGTAAATCCAATAACTATCAAGATTATACCCAATATTCCATATATAATTAAAGAGTTTAGAGTATACTTTTCAGATTGTTTTTTATATTTATTTAGACTATCACTGGATGCTTCGTTTTGTTTTTGATTACACTGACTATATCTTGCAGAGGAGTAAACTTTGTTACTACAGGTATTATATTCTTCAGAATAGGTATCTTTACCACATTCTTCTTCAATTAGCTTATCACATTCATTTGTAAATGTTGTAGATGCAAAATTATAATTGGGTGATTTGTAAAAGAAATTTATTGTTTCGCTCATGAATAAAGATAAAAAAATACCGATTGAAATTGCAACTGTTAATTTTATTAGATCCATAAAAAATTTTATTGATTATCTTATATATATATATATCGATACTGTAGAATATACTTTTTAGCATTAAAATTTCATTCTTTTCATTATTAAAGAATTTAAAACTACAGAAACTGATGAAAATGCCATTGCACCTGCAGCTATCATCGGGTTTAATAAAAATCCAAATGGATATAAAACTCCCGCAGCTATTGGAATTCCTAAAATGTTATAAATAAAAGCCCAGAATAAATTTTGCTTTATTTTCCTTAAGGTTTTTCTACTTAGTAATATAGAATTGTAAACATCCATAATATCGTTGTGCATTAATACAATAGAGCCTGATTCTATTGCAATATCTGATCCTGTTCTCATGGCTATGCCTATATCTGCCTGAGCTAACATGGGGGCATCATTTACACCATCACCTACAGCACCAACTTTGTTTTTCTTCAACTGAAGTTCTTTAATTTTATCTGCTTTTTCATTTGGCAATACTTCGGATAATACATTTTCAACTCCTGCTTTTGATGCTATTGCTTTTGCTGTTACTTCATTGTCCCCTGTAATCATCCATACTTCTAATCCCAATGATTTAAGTTTTTCAACTGCTTCTTTTGTGTTTTCTTTTAAAGTATCGCCTAAGCCGACCAATCCAACAATTTTATTATTTACAACAACAATCATTACTGCTTTACCCTGTTTTTGAAGTGCTAAAATATCCTGTTCTTTGTCTTTTAAATCAATGTTTGAATCTTCCAATAATCTTTGATTTCCTACTATAATTTCTTTTCCCATATATTTAGCTATTACTCCTTTACCAGGTATTGCTTTGAATTTTTCAGCTTCTCTTATTGGAATTCCTTTTAATTTTGCATAGTCAATAATTGCTTTTCCAATTGGATGCTCTGAGTTTGATTCTGCTATTGAGGCTATTTTTATTGGATGATATTTTGTATCATATGTTTTGATGTCTGTAACTTCTAATTTTCCTTTTGTCAATGTTCCTGTTTTGTCAAATACAACTGAGTCTAAGGCCTGTATTAATTCTAAGGATTCTGCATTTTTAATTAGAATACCTTTTTCAGCTCCTTTTCCTGTTCCAACCATTATAGCTGTTGGAGTTGCCAATCCTAATGCACATGGACAAGCTATTATTAAAACTGCTACTGCGTTTGTTAATGCTAACTCTAAAGTCTTTCCTATAAAAAAATAGAATACTATAAATGAAATTATTGAAATCAAAATAACGAAAGGAACAAAATAACCTGCTGCTTTGTCTGCTAGTTTTTGTATTGGTGCTTTGGAGCTTTGGGCTTCCTGAACTGTTCTTATTATCTGTTCTAATAGGGTTTCTTTTCCTACTTTTAATGCCTTGAATTTAAAAGAGCCAAATTTATTTATTGTTCCACCTATAACTTTACTACCCACTGTTTTGTCAACTGGCAAGCTTTCTCCTGTCATTATGCTTTCGTCTATAGCACTTTCACCACTTATAACAATGCCATCAACTGGTATTTTTTCTCCCGGCTTAACTAAGATTATATCATTAATTTTTACATCATCGATATTTATCTCCTGTAGTTTACCATTTCGAATTACATTTGCTGTTTTTGCCTTTAATGTTAATAATTTTTTAATTGCTTCTGAAGTATGTGATTTTGCAATTTCTTCCAAATATCTGCCTAATAAAATTAAAGTTATTATAACTGCGGCTGTATCATAATAAAAACCAATGCCTTTTGTTTGAAAAATTGTCAAGAATAAACTATAAAAATAAGCTGCGGATGTGCCTACTGCAATTAACGTGTTCATATCTGCTGTTTTTGCTTTTAAAGCACCCAAGAAACCTTTGTAGAAATTTAAACCGCCATAAAACTGGACAGGCGTTGTTAAGATTAATAATAGATAAGGATTCATTAAATAATGAGGGATAAAAGTAAAGATTTCCGGGAAGCTAAATAAAACAATAAAAACTGTTAAGACTGCGCTGATGATTAGTTTTAATCTTAAACTTGATAACTCTTTTCTTTCTTCTTTCTCTTCTGTTTCTAAAGCATCACCTATAATCTGTGTTGCTGTGTAGCCTGCGTTTTCTATTGCTTTTATTACGTCTTCTTTTTTAACTGTTATTAACTTAACAATTGCTCTTGAAGATGGAAAGTCAACCTTAATTACCTGTAAGCCTTTAACTCTCTTTAATGCTTCTCTAACAACATTTTCACAATGAGAAGAATGCATTCCACCAATTCTTAACTCTATTATGGATTCTTTTTTTATTTTATAACCTACATTTTCTATCGCTGATTCTAAGTCTTTTTCATTTACATTTTCATTTGATTTAATATATGCTGTTTTATTTGCTAGGTTTACATTAACGCTTTCAACACCTTTAACTTGTTTTACTGCTTTTTCTATTTTTGAAATACATGAAGCACAATGCATATCTTCGATTTTTAATTCTGTTTGTTTCATACTTAATTTTTAGATATTTTAAGTATAAAAATATTGTTGTAGTAGTTTATTCCTGTTTGTTTCACCAAAGGTTTATAAATGTCTTTTAGGTTGTTTAATCTTAATGCCGAGGTGGCACAACCTGGTACTGCGCAGGATTGCTATTTAATGTGCAGAAATCCTGTGTCCGCAAG
This sequence comes from Candidatus Woesearchaeota archaeon, assembly GCA_964363105.1. Lineage (GTDB taxonomy): Archaea > Nanobdellota > Nanobdellia > SCGC-AAA011-G17 > JACQNH01 > JACQNH01. Next base: position 3,235 of record CAYIHC010000094.1, read on the forward strand.
GACTTGTGGGTTCAAACATCAGAACCTGAGGTTCCGATACCTCCTGATATGAAAGTCCCACCCTCGGCGGAGTTTTCTTTTCCACTTTGAGCTTACGCTCAAATGCCCCAGCGTGGGAAAAAGAAATATCGTAGAGGAAAAACATAGAAAAGAAAACTTTAACGAAAAGAGCATTAAAATTTGGTTTTATTACTTCTTTTGAGTGGTTAAAATAGAAAGGTTTATAAATAATAAGAATTGGTTTAAAGTATGGCTTACTTAGTCGCTTTTGAGGATGAACTTGCTGTTGCAACTTTGTTAGAATATAGTCTAAAAAATTTTGGACATTCTGTAGATATATTTCCGAATGGTTGTGATGATAGTCTTAAAAAACTTCTTCTATTAAAGAATAATCCTGATTTATTTTTATTAGATTTTAATATGCCTGGAAGAAATGGTTTAGAGGTTCTAACTTTGATAAGAACTGATACAGCGTATCATAGATTCTCAGATGTTCCGGTTATGGGTATTGGTGATTTTCCTAAGGATCAACGAAGTGGGTTAGTGGATTGTTACCCTAAGACTTGGGCTTTAAGAGACTTGAATAATAGAATAAATGTAGCTTTACAGAATAGAACGGGATAGTTTTAAAAAGTTAATTTATTTTTAATATTTTGGATTAGATCTCTGTTGGTTTAATCATATTCCCTATAGCAGTTCATGATTGCGTCTTCTATGATTTTTTCATACGTCATTTTTTCTGATGGTTTGATGGTTGGTTTCATTTCCCAAACCCATCAACAATCTTAATATCTTGAGAAGTCAATTCATACAGTTTATAGACTAACTGGTCAATCTCTTTTTCCAGTTTCTTGACTTTTGCCTGCTTGTTTGGATTGTCTAAATAATCATCATCTTTGGTGATGGAAAGGATTTGGTTATTCAGCTTTGTATTCCATTTAAATGTTTTTCCGTGAGAAATCTCATTCCTTTAGGTCTGAGATGAATTACGGGTGTCTTAGTAACGTTCCGTGCAGGGTAAACATAATCTATTGGCTTTATACTCTC
>CAYIHC010000095.1:0-4236 GCA_964363105.1 Candidatus Woesearchaeota archaeon
GTTTTAATTTCTCTTTGATTTATAGTAGTATTAGGTTTTGCACCTGAAGATCTATAAACTTCAGCAAAAGAAGGCGTAGCAACAATCCAGTCTTCTCCGAAACCAGCTATGTCTCCATTAACAGCATCACATACTTTCTTTAATTTAGAAACGGTTCTTTTCAATTCTACTAAATCCTTATCTTTTAATGGTTTAATATTAATTTAAGTTATAGTATATCCCTCTCTTAAAGCATCAATAGGGTCTTTTACATCGCTAAATTCTCTTATGACATAAGGTTTAACTAATATCTTTGATCTATTTGTTTTCTCGTTAGTATCTAATTCTAAATAATCCTCATCCTTTAACTCACTACCAACTCTTTCAACAGTTTCTGTTTTGCCCCATAATCTTGAGAATATTGACATTGAATACACCTTTTTAACTGGAAATTTTAGCCTACGGAATTTATAAGCTTTTCTATAACCCTTCACATAGATTCCAAAATACTAACCAAATGCCATATATCCGATCGTATATCTGCTGACACACTTGGATCCATTGAAAGGTCATCAAGAACATCTAACAATCGATTAACTTTAACATTTACTTCAGTATTTTCTACTCTAAACAATTCCATTTCAGTCCTTATTATCTTCCTGACATTCCTGGGAACTGTCTCATCTAGCTCCAGTTGATTTAACTTAATAAGAATTTCTTGAACATCCATTTTAACTCCTACTTCTTTAAAGTTTTTAGTATTTCTTCCTGTAAATTTTTTGCTCTTCCTCTTGTTTCTTCCTCTTGTTTCTCAATACTTTTAATTCTTAAGTCTATAATTTCTTTTTTATCGTCTAATTCCTTATTTAAGGTATTCTTCTCAGTTAACACCATTATATGTCCTACAATCTTATAAGGTTTTTCCTTAGTTATTTTTAATTCTTCTAGACTATTATCTATTTCTAATAATTGACTTTGAAATGTTTGTTTTTGTGCTAATAATACCTGCAAATTTTGTTCTAATAATTGCAATTGTTCAATATTTTCCTGTGTTTCCTTTTCCATTTAAACTGCCCTCACAATAGTTTCAACATCTCTTGGTTTGTATAAAATTTTAGAACCACAATAAGGACATCTTACCTTTTTCTTTAGATATTCTTTCTTAATTACTTTTTCACAGCTAAAACATTTATAAGTTGCCATTTTAAACCTCGTATGCTCTTCCTGTAAATTTTGTATTGCATTTCCTGCAAAAAAATATTCCAAAAGACAATCTTTTTACTTGTAACCTGCTGCAATAAGGGCATTTTTGTTTCTTTCTCTGGGTTTTTTCTACTTCCAAAACCCTATGTCTTATTGTTAAACCATACCTTACCCCATATCTTCCTGTTGATTTAACTGTCTTTGTTGAGCTCATTTTAACCTATTTTAAGCGCATTGATTATCTTTATAAGACTTTCTTTTGAAATTTTTCTAAATTGGGGTAACCAGGATTTGAACCTGGATCTCCACCTTTCTTTCAGCTATTTCTTTCCCTTTCTTTCGTCAACGTTTCTTTTGTAAAGAAAGGTTGGCCCAAGGGTGGAAGCTTAACCAGATTGGCACATTACCCCTTTTCAGACAAATCTATTATTTAAACCACCCAATTTCATTTATAAACTTATTGACATCCCCAGTATCTTGTGATGTCTGGAAATGAAACAGTTTTAAATAAAACCATAGATAAAAAAATTCCAAATTTCTTGTCAATGGGAATCTATGGGTTTTGTTCGCAACAAACAACGGTCCGTAATTCACGCTCATGTAACGCAAGAATCCCATCTTTTTGTAATAGAAATAAAGATTGCAACTGCCCCCCAGGATTTGAACTGATAGGATTAAGCAGTGAAAGAAATTCCAGAGGCGTAACTTCGATATTTGTATGTTATAAAATCTAATTTATACTATTCCTTACAAGGTCTCAAAACCAAAAAAATGAATAAATATTTAAATAGAATCTAACATGAAAAAAAGAGAGAGAATTCGATGTGCCGTTATTACGTGCAGAAAGAATAGAAACATTTTTTAGGTGAATTATAACTACCACTGATGTTATAAAGGAAAAAGATGGAAAAAGATGGATTCATAAAAAAAGTGATAGATTCATTTATTAAGACTCATAAAGAAATCAGTATAGAAACAGAAGAGTTAGATGCTAGATATAGGTGGTTAAAATATTTTGTTGAGGAAGTTCTAGGTTACTCTGGAAAAGAATACCATATTGAAAAAGACAGGGCGGATATCACTATATTCGATGAACAACAAAGAGCAGTTGTTAAGATTGAAACTAAAAGACCACAACCATTAACAAGAGAAAGTGTTGAAATTCAGGCCCTAAAATATGCGGAACCAGCAACTAAATATATATGTGCAACCAATTTTATCAAATTTTGGTTATGGGAAAGAACAAACGCTGGATTTACCCTTAAGGTAGATCTAGATTTTAATACTATCTTAAAACAAGATATTAAAAAATTTAATATTAACACTGTTTCATCTTTAGACAAAGGAAATATTCTTTATCTCGAAAATCTAAAAAAAGAATTTATCCACTCCATCGAAAAATATCAGGATTTCAATAAATACTATGCTGTAATCGATATTAGCAAGGAAGATGGTTTTCAAGAATTATTAAAGCAATTACATCGCATAGTCAATGAATTATTGATGTCATTTGCATTAAGAGCATTTGACCAATATTATTATGGGTATAATGAATTCAAATCCAAGGTTTCGGATATAGACAAAAAAATCAAACAGACGTCTGATAAAAATATAACCCAAAAGTTAGAGAGGGAAAAAGAAAGATTAAAACAAGAATATGTGGACTTAAGGGATTTTGGATTTGATGCTTGGCTACTCTACTCAGGAAAAGATCCGGAAAAATTTGACGAAAATAAAGAAGTTTTCTGTAAAGAGACAATTTATGTTTTACTTAATAAATTGCTTTTTGTAAGAATATGTGAAGACAGAGGTTTATTCAAAAAGAAAAAAATTTCGAATGGGGGTATAGAACAATTAAGGGAATTTATAGAAAACTCTTCCGAACAATATAAACAAATAATGAATTTAGCTTTTAAAGATGCTCGGCACATTTACAATCACTTTTACGAGCCAGGTATATTAGACTGGTATACTACTGGCAATGGAGAGTTAGATAAGGTTTTAAATAAGGTTTTGTGGCTATTAAATCAATTCGATTTCAAAAATGTTGGAAGAGACATTTTAGGAAAACTATATGAGAAATATTTACCCAAAGAAGAAAGAAAGTCTCTTGGTGAATTTTATACACCAGATCAAGTAATCGAGTATATCTTAGACGGAGTTAACTATACTACCAAAGATGAAATTTTTGAAAAGGACTTAATTGATCCTGCATGTGGATCTGGGGGGTTCTTGGTTAGAGCAATAAATAGATATATAGATAAGTATGTTTACAAACTTGGAAAAACAGACAGGAGTGAATTAACCCCCCTACAGTCTAAAGAGATAATAGAATCTGCTGTTGATCACATATTTGGGTTCGATATCAATCCTTTCGCTTGTCATATCGCAGAAATGAATTTACTCTTTCAGATTATAGACTTATTTGAAATCACTAGAAGAAAAGATCCAGATTACAAACTTTCTAGATTTAAGATCTATCAAACAGACTCGCTAAAATTACCTTCTGATCAGAAGGATTTAGTTGCATTTAGTTCTGGAAAGTTAGAATCTTATGCAAAAGAACAGGAAGAAGTTGATGCAATAAAGAATAAGCAGTTTGACTTTGTTGTTGGAAATCCCCCTTATGTAAGAGTTCAATTTTTACCGTTAGATACAGTTACATATTGGAAAGAAAACTATAAAGTTGCCTATAAGAGAGTTGATATTTATGTGCCATTTTACGAGAGAGGTATAAGATTTCTAAAGGAAGGTGGAAAATTAGGTTATATTACTTCAGACCAATATTTAGTAAGGGAATATGGGCAAGAATTAAGGAGATATTTACTGAAAAATATAAGTATTCTTCAGATTATTGATTTCAAAGATGTTGAAGTATTCCAAGATATTACTATCTACACATTAATCTTTATAGCAGAAAAAAACAATAAAAGAAGCTCTTTTCTATGTGTAACGGCAAAAAGAAAGCAAGAGCAATTTTTGGATTCTGTCAGAGAAAACCTCACCAAGCGAAGATTATCCCATCAAGCATATGAGTTATTCAGAGTTGAACAG
>CAYIHC010000096.1:0-4228 GCA_964363105.1 Candidatus Woesearchaeota archaeon
TGTTTAAAATTTTCTACTTTAAACAATAATTTTCTTTTTTCTAAGTCGGCTACAATTTCTTTTTTTACATTTTTTACATTTTTTCCAGTTAACCAAGAATAGCCTTCGTTATATACGCCAAATTCATCAACAGCTGGATCTAAAATTTTAAGATTTAATTTCTGACCCATTTCATAGTCTATATCCCCGCAACTTGGAGCTATGTGAACAATACCGGTTCCATCCTGTTCTCCTACTTCGCTAAATGGAATAACCCTATGTGAAATTCCTTTTTGAACTTGGAAATCAGGATAAAATGATTCATATTCCAAACCAACTAAATCACTTCCTTTTATTGTTTTTAATATTTTGTAGTCTCTTCCTAATTTTTTAACTGTTGCTTCGGACAAATAAACTATTTCATTATTAGTTTGAGCTTTGACGTAATTTATATTTGGATTAACTGCTGCTGCAACATTGCTTGATAAGGTCCATTCTGTTGTTGTCCAGATTAACAAATATTCATTTTCCCTTCCTTTTATTTTTGCTTTAACATAAACTGAAGGATGTGTTAATTCTGCATAACCATCATCTGACATTTCATGCTTTGAAGATGATGTTCCACATCTTATGCACCAAGGCAATATTCTCTTTCCTTTATACAACCATTTTTTCTCATGACATTTTTTTAAGAAGAACCATATCGCTTCTATATTTTTATCAGATAAAGTGTAATAATCATTACCCCAGTCCATCCATTGACCGAGTAAAATTGATTGTTCTGTCTGGACTTTTGAGAATTTTTCAACTCTTTGTTTGCATGCTGTTGAGAATTTATCCAAACCATAGTTTTCAATGTCACTTTTCGAATTAAATCCTAGATCTTTTTCTGTTTCAACTTCTAACCATAAACCCTGACAATCAAAACCATTTTGATATCTTCCATCATATCCCTGCATTGCTTTATATCTTTGGTATAAATCCTTTAAAGTTCTACCCCATGCATGATGAACACCCATGGGATTATTTGCAGTTATAGGACCATCTATAAATGAAAAAGACTGTTTTGAAGAATTTCTTTTTCTTAATTTATCAAAGGTTTTATTCTTCTTCCAATAACTTAATATTTCATTTTCTATCTCTTGTTGTGCAGACATAGATTAGAAGCTTAATATAGAATTTATAAAAGTTGTTAATAGTTTTTAGAATTTAATCTCTTTTAGGTAACTACAAGGCTTTATAAATAGCTTTTTAAACCTTTTTAAACATAATAGTGGGGGAACAAAATGACTAAAAAAGAAATAAGAATCCAAAACATAGTTGCTACAGCTGCTTTAGAGCATGATATTCCATTAATAAAATTAGCTGAGACTTTACCAAATACAGAATATAATCCTGAACAGTTTCCGGGTTTAGTAATGAGAATTAAGGATCCAAAAACAAGCGCTTTAATTTTTAGTTCTGGTAAGATTGTATGCACAGGTGCGAAATCAATGTTAAAAGTAAGGGAATCTGTTAAGAATATAATCAAAAATGTTGAGAAAATAGGAATTAAGATTAGAGTTAAACCTGTTATAAGAGTGCAAAATATGGTTGCTTCAGGCGGTATTGGGATGGACTTAAATCTGAATAAATTAGCAATGACGTTAGACAACACAGAATATGAGCCTGAACAGTTTCCTGGTTTAGTGTATAAGTTAGACGGAACAAGAGCTACCTTTCTGTTATTTAGTAATGGGAAGATTGTATGCACTGGAACAAGATCTGAGGAAAAACTGCATGAAGCTGTTGATAAACTGATAGTTGTATTGAAAAAAGCTACAAAAAGCAAGTAAATTTTCCAACTTTTATTAAAGGTTTAAATACAAATTCTATAAAATCTGTAGAAATTTACATTTTATCTGGTGGATTTTACGTAATTCTATTAGGAGGGTTTATATTTTAGTTTGTTTTTAATTATAGAGAATGTAAGCTAATAATATTTAAAAAACAGGAAGGTTGAAGATAAAGAGGGGAAAATGGCATTGGATGTTCAAGAGCAGATAGAGCAATTTCAGGAGTTTCTTCAGAATAATTATGAGAATAAAATACAGGAAATTCTTACAGAAGGGAAAAAGTCATTAATTGTTGATTTTAAATTGCTATCTTCCTTTGATATTGAATTATCTGAGTTTCTATTAGATGATCCTGAAAATGCAATTAAGGCTGCTGAGTTGTCAATAACCCATATGTTTACACCTGAAGAGGTAAGTTTAAAGGTAAGATTTGAAAATTTACCTGAATCACAGAGAATTAGTATAAAAGATATAAGAAGCTCGCATCTAACTAAGATGCTAGCTGTTGATGGGATTATAAGACAAACTTCTGATGTAAGACCACAAATAACAATGGCGAAGTTTGAATGTCCTAGTTGTGGGAACACAATATCAATTTTACAGGTTGAAACAAGATTTAAGGAACCAAACAGATGCACTTGCGGGAGAAGGGGAAGTTTTAGATTAATTCATAAAGATTTAGTTGATGCACAGAGATTAGTAATCGAAGAAGTTCCTGAGAGATTAGAAGGAGGAGCACAACCAAAAAGAATTTCTGTTTTTTTAAAAGAAGATTTAGTAGAACCAAAGTTAGAGAAAAAAACGACGCCAGGTGCAAAGGTAAGAGTTAATGGTATTTTAAGAGAAGTTCCAATAATGCTGAAAACAGGTGCACAAAGTATAAGATATGATTTAATGATTGATGCAAATTTCGTTGAATCTGTAGAATCTACTTTTGAAGATGTGGAGATCAGCAAAGAAGAAGAAAAGCTGATAATAGAATTAGCCAAAGATCCATTGGTATATCAAAGATTAAGAAATTCTATTGCACCATCTATATTTGGACATGAAAACATAAAAGACGCTTTGGTATTACAATTAATGGGGGGAGTTAAAAAAGAAAAAAAAGACGGAACAAAAACAAGAGGAAATATGCATATGTTATTAATTGGAGATCCGGGAAGTGCGAAGAGCACTTTATTATTGTCAATGTCTAAAGTTGCTCCTAAGGCTAGATATGTGGCGGGACGTGGTGCTTCCTTAGATTATAATGAACCCTTACTAATAAAAGAGAATGATATGATAACTGTTCCAAAGATAGGGGAATTTGTAGATAAATACTTTGACTCTTACAAATCAGATGGTTTACTTAGGGTAAAGGATGATGTCGAGGCTCTTTCGCTTAATTCTGAAAAAAATAAACTTGAGTGGAGAAAGATATCAGGAGTTTTTAGACATAAAACTGAAAAAGATTTATACAAATTTGAATTAGAAAGCGGAAGGGAAATAACAGTTACAGGAGACCATAGTATATTTATTCTGGAAGATGGAAAAATAACAACCAAACCTGCACAGGATTTAACCTGTAATGATTTTGTAATTATCCCAAGCAATGTCCCAAATGTCAAGCCGATAAATTTTGACAGAGGTTTAGCTATGCTGTTTGGTTACTATATCGCAGAAGGTTATTTGACTAACCATAAGAAGAGCAGCACTTATAGAGTATCTTTCGCTTTAAATAGAAAAGAAGATGATATCGCACGTGAAATTGATATAATATCAAGAAGAATTCTTGGGAAGAATATAGGGCGTTATTATGCAAAAAACTCTAAAGGTATGACGGTTTATATTGGGGGGAAGACTCAATTGAATTCTATGATGGGCTTATTAGGAGGGGAATTTCTTAAATTAAGAGCAAAAACAAAAAGAGTGCCAAGAATCATATTTAATTCTGATCAATTATCGCAAAAAGAATTTATTGAAGCTTATCTTAGGGGGGATTATGGTGTGACTAAATCAAAATACCTTATGTCCGATTTAATGTATCTTTATTTGTTAGATGGAAAGGTTGTATCTTTTAATAAGAGAGATGATAGCAAACAGACTTATAATAGTAGAGTGATAAACTCAACAGGCTATAGATATGATTTAAAAGCTGCTCCCGGCTTTAGAAATAAATTCTCTAACGTTTATTTAAATCCACCAATATCAAAACTTAATAAACTGCTATGCAGATCTTTATTTAAAAGAACTATATCTTCTGATTATGCAAAAGTTAACTTAAATAGAATTTCTAATAAAATGCTAAGAGACCGTCTTATGTATGTTTATGAGAAGAAAAATGTGACAAGTAAGGATGTTAAAGAAGTGTTTGGAAATTGTGTGTTAGAATATTTCCATAGCAAGCCAGAGTTATTTAAGGTTACTAAACAAGG
>CAYIHC010000097.1:0-4195 GCA_964363105.1 Candidatus Woesearchaeota archaeon
CCGACTGCGCAATCCAGTTCTCCGTCCCTATTCTCGACGATGGAATAATTTTTTTGTTTGAAAATTTTCAGGAACTCATTTTGGACGCTCTTTATGAATTTAAGGCCCGAGAAGTTAACGGGTTCTTCCCTTTTCGCGATTCTTTTTTGGTATCTGGCAAAAAAAGGATTAACAAGAAGGGAATTTATTAGACTTGGTTTTGTTGGAGTATCTGGTATTGCTATCGGTTCACTAATTGGACCTGCTTTTGATACTTATAAAGAATTTAAAAGAGCATCAAAAATTCAAACACCTATAAGAGTTATGTCTGATCTTGAAAGAATGATAATAAACTCACCATTCCCACCAAATACAAACTTTTTAGGGTTAAATATGCCTTTTAACCTTGAAGAAGGTGGATTTGCATTTGATATTGCTAATGACCCAGCAATTAAAACTACATTTAAAAGATTTGACAGATATGGGTTTGCTAATAATGAAGATATACCCTTAAAAAAGCCAGATGATGAATACAGGGTTTTGGTTATCGGAGACAGCAATATTACTACCTTAGGTGTCCCTAACATGTATAATGTTCCCATGCAATTAGAGGACGCTTATAAAAAATCAGGAAAGAAACATGTTCGTGTTATTAATCTAGGCAAGCCCTTAAGTTCAATGCTTCATTATGTCAGAACTTACAAACATATAGGTAAATTATTTGAACCAGATGCTGTTGTTTTTTGTATAACACAGTCTAATGATCTTTTGGAATTAAAACCTTATACTATGATGGACTTTTATAGTGTGCCATTTATCCATTTGAATCCTACTTCTGATGGTTATGAAGAAGCTGGGCCTGTTATTGATGATCTTCACAAAGGCACACTTAAAGGAAATGTTTTATTAGACAAATTTCCTAACCAACCATTTAAACCAAGAGTTATAGATGTTCCTGATAGGTTAGTAACCTTATTGTCTGAAGCTGAAAAAAGAATAGAAAGCTTTGATAAAGGGGCTTTATTTCAAGGCGGTTGTCAGCAATTGTGGTTTAGGGCTTTGAGTGAAACTGAACTTTTTGAAGAATTATCTCAAAGAGCAGACTATTGTTTTTGGAGTTTAGGATTAGATTTGGCTAAAAGTAAGAATAATCCTGAAATTTATTTTGTGCTTTTACCTTCACCTCATGAAGGATTTCCACAGATTAAAGGGACAACAGACAGGATTGCTCAGTATCTTGATAGATTAGGATTACCTAAAGCTCCATCATTTGATAGGATAAGAACTGTTTTAAGTGATGCAATTGTTAATCGATTAAAATTGCCTTACGATCATGTTATTGATGTAAAACCGGATTTACTTGAAGTGGAAGATCCTTTTTTAATACACGATTTTCATCTATCCCCTTCTGGTTCTAAGGCGATAGCAGAAGCGATTTATAAAAGATTGAATAAAAATTAAATCTATTTTTTCAACTTAAATATACTCTGAAAGCTTTCACTGGTTATTTTCCCTGTTACTGCATTTATTTTTACATTCATAATATTCATGTTTTTTGTTAATAAGGTTATATTCCAGACTATTTCCTTGTTTATTTTTTGCAGTAAAACGATTCTTTTATCTGTTTCATCATGATGTGCTTTTAAAACGTTTCTTGCTGTTTCTATAGCTTCTTCTGGTTTAATTTTTATTTTTTTGATATCTAATTTTTCAACCTTATGTTCTGAATTTAATAACTGGTCTTTTTCATTTAGAATATTACCTTGAAATACGATTACTTTATTATCACAAAAGAAATCAAACTGCCATTGTCCATTTGTCAAAAAACAGGCGAATAGAAAGGCTTTTGGATTATCTTTAATATAATTCTTATAGGCTTCTGATTCCAGTAATTCTTCATAGTTTTTAATTAAGTCTTGCATTTTAATATAAAACTGTTTAAGGCTATTTTAAAGCTTACTATCCTTGGATATATTTAAACTCAAGGTCTTTCATTGTAGCTTATTATCGATTAATAAATGAACCTAAAATCGGTCGATTATAGTTGAGTGAATTGGTAGATTCTAATCCGAAAGGTTTATATAGTTCTTATTTATTACATACGTTCTATGATAAAACCAATTGTTCATAAAAAGTATCTTAAGTTATATGGAGAAACTGCTAAAAGTAAGATCCTTGAAGTTTTATTTAGATCCCCTGAGAAGGATTTTAGTTTAAGTGACTTAGCAAGAAAAGCGGGAGTTGCAAAAGCAAACATTGGAAGAATCTTAGATGACTTTAGAGAAGCAGAATTAATAACTATTGAAAAATTAAGCAAAATATGGAGGATAAGATCAAATCATACTAATTGGCTTTATATTAGGAGTAAGATAATTTATAATTTGAAATTTGTATACAAAAGCGGATTAGTTGAATTCTTAGTTGATTTTTACAAAAATCCGAAAGCAATAGTTTTATTTGGCAGTTTTAGAAAGGGAGAAGATTTATCTAATTCAGATATTGATATAGCTGTAGAATCCGACGATACTAAGGATTATCGAATTATAGGGTTAAGGGAATTAACTGAGTTTGAACAGATTATAGGGAGAAAAATACAGATACATTTATTTAACAGGGGAGATATAGATCTCGGCGTATTTAACAACATCGCAAATGGTATTTTGCTGTGGGGGTTTTTAGAGGTGAAAAAATGAAGAAAGAACATATTGATATTTGGCTTAAAACCGGTGCGTTGAGAAACAAGCAGAAAGATAAAGAAAAGATTAAATCCATGTTAGACTCTGCGGATATAAACGCTAAAGTTACTAAGGCAATTAAGCTGAATGATGACACAGCAACATTGATTTTTAGGGAAATTTACGAGTCAGTTAGGCAATTGGGCGATGTAAAATGGGGGATTTTGGGATTTGAGCCTTGCAATCATGAAGTAAGTATGGAAATTCTTAAAGAATTTGAGATAAAAGACAAAGTGAAATTAAATTCTCTTGACTGGTTTAAAAGAACGAGGCATGATATAAATTATAGAGGCTTTAGAACTTCGATATATCAAACAAAAGAAATTTTAGATTTTTGGGATAAGTGTGGTGAAGAAATACTTATAATCTTGAGAAAGGAATTAGAGAATAGTTAATTATTTTTGAATAAGTGGTAAGAATTAATCTCACGTCTTTATGGAAGTGGTTATTAGACTAAATCTCACATTTAATTTCCCTGTTTTTAATGCAATCAGTTACTTTATCTATAAATTCTCCAACCTTTACACCAAATTTAACCTTGTTGTCTAGTGTTCTAATTGCTAAGGTTTTCTTTTCAACTTCCTTGTCGCCTATTGTTATTATTAATGGAACTCTTTCTAATTCTGCATCTCTTACTTTCTTGTTCATTGTTTCAGGATTATCATTTAATTCGCATCTTACTCCTTTTTCAATTAAAATTTTCTTTACTTCTTCTGCAAATTTGATGTTTCTGTCTGTTATTGTTAATAATTTAACCTGAACAGGAGCAAGCCATAATGGGAATCTGCCAATATAATGTTCTGTTAAAAATGCTATAAACCTTTCATGAGTTGATAGAGGAGCACGGTGGATTACAAAGATGTCGTTCTTTATTTTAGTGTCTTTGTCTACATATCTTAAGTCAAATCTTTCTTTTGCTGCGAAATCCAATTGTATTGTAGATAATGTTTCTTCTCTGCCTAAAACTGTCTTGAATTGTATGTCAATTTTAGGGCCGTAAAATGCTGCTTCATCTTTTGCTTCTGTAAATTTAATTTTTAATCTTTTTAATATTTCTCTTAAGGTAGTTTCAACTAATTCCCAGTTTTCAGGTTCGTTAATGTATTTTTCCTTGTTTTTTGGATCCCAGCAGGATAATCTAAAGTAGTAGTTTTTCAAATCAAATATTTTGTAATATTCCATCGTCAATCTAATGACATTTTCTATTTCTTCTGAAATCTGGTTTCTTGTGCAGTAAATATGTGAGTCATTCATGCTTAGCATTCTTACTCTTAATAATCCTGATAATGTGCCTGATAATTCATTTCTGTAAACTGTGCCGTATTCAGCTATTCTTAATGGAAGTTCTTTGTAGCTTCTTAATGAATGACTGAAAATTAAATGATGTATTGGACAATTCATGGCTTTTACATAATAAATTCCATCGTCCATCTGCATTGGTGGATACATGCTGCCTTTATAATGGGGTAGATGACCTGATT
>CAYIHC010000098.1:0-4186 GCA_964363105.1 Candidatus Woesearchaeota archaeon
TTTTATTTTATTTAAACCAATTTTTTCAGAAGAACTAAACTCTTTTTTAAATGAACAGTTTCTCGAGAGAAAGGCTTCTGGGAATACTATTAAATCCGCTTTTGATTTTGATGCTTTTTTAATAAACTCTTCAACAAAAGGTATATTTTCTTCTGGAATGAATTTTCTTGTCTTGAACTGGACAACTGCTATTTTTAATTTCATAAGTAATCTATATGAATGGATTTATTAAATATTTCTGACCTTTTTTGTTCTTTTTTTTGATGTCTTGATAACGTTCCGTGCAGGGTTATCGAGGTTTATAGGGCCTGTAGCCTTAAAATTCTCAAGAATTTAGTTCCATTGTAACATATATTTCGGAGATGCGCCAGATTTATATATAAGACTGATATTTAGTATTAAGAGCTGAAAAAGCTCAATCTGAAAAAAAGGCGAATAGCAAAAAAGCTTTTCTTTTGAATAAAGCTCAAAGCTCTTAGGGGTTTTGAAAAAAAGCTTTACTTAAGAAAAGTGAAGAGACTTCTTACGAAGTGAAAAAAAAGCCGAAAAGGAAGGGGGAAACTAAAATGGTAGGAAATATACCGATAAGGAAATTTAGAAGTGGCAGTATAGAGGCTGCAATATGGAGCAACAAAAAGGTAGTTAATGGGGCAGAGGTTGAATTTAAGACTGTTAGTTTAGGCCGGAGCTTCATGAAAAAAGGAGAAAACATCTGGAGACATGAAACCATTAATTTGAGAAAGGGCGATTTAGTGAAAGTTATGTTGGTTATACAAAAAGCCCAGGAAGAATTATTTTTGAAGCATGAAGGGGGTGATGGAAATGAGTGAAGACAAACAAATTAAAAAGGAAGTTAAGAAAGAAGAGAATGTTTCTTCAGACAAGGTTAAATCTTCAGGCGTGGTTTTAGCTTCGGTGGAGACACCGAAAGCCTCTATAGGTGAAAAGAAAATTTCTGAGAAGAAAGATGAAAAAAAGTTTGGTATTGAGGATTTACCTGGTGTTGGAGCTGCAACTGCTGAAAAATTAAGAGAGGCAGGTTTTCATGATTTAATTTCTATTGCTGTTGCGAGTCCTGGTCAATTAGTTGAGGCAAGTGGCGTCGGAGAAACTGTTGCTAGGAAAATTATTAATACTGCAAGAGATAAAGCGGGTTTAGGATTTGAAACTGGTGAAGAATTATTTAATAAAAGATTAAATGTAACTAAGATCAGCACTGGTAGTAATGAGTTTAACAGATTGCTTGGCGGCGGTGTCGAGACCGGTGCAATAACCGAAGCTTTTGGTGCTTATGGATCTGGAAAGACAAGTTTAGCACATCAATTAGCTTTTAATGTTCAGTTACCAAAAGATCAAGGTGGTGCCGATGGTATAGCTGTTTATATTGATTCGGAAGGAACTTTAAGACCTGAATATGTAAAACAGATTGCTGAAGCAAGAGGTTCTGATGGAACAACCGCTTTAAAAAATTTAATTGGTGTAAGGTCTTTTAATTCAGATCATCAGATGTTATTGGCTGAGAAGGTTGAAGATTTGATCAGACAAGGGAAAAATGTTAAGCTTGTTATTGTTGATTCATTGACGGGTCATTTCCGTAGTGATTTCCAGGGTAGGGGGATGTTAGCGGACAGACAGCAAAAATTAAACAAACATATGCATTCACTTTTGAATTTGGCTGTAAAAAATGATTTAGCTGTTTATGTAACTAATCAAGTAATGGCAAGGCCTGATACTTTTTTTGGAGACCCTACTGAGGCTATTGGGGGCCACGTAGTTGCCCACGCTTGTTTGCCACAATATACCCTCCTACAGTTAGGTGATGGATCTATATTGCCTATTGGTGAAATGAAAGGCCCGATTATTATGCCTGGAGTTAATTTTGGAGAGATGCAGGTTAATCTTTCTTATTGTGATTATGGATCTAAAAGAAACGACATAAAAGAAGTTTATGAGATTGATACTGGAAATAAGATCAAAACTTCAGGAGAACATAAATTCTTTAGATTAAATGGTTTTGAAGTGGAAAAAGTTGCGGCTAATAGTTTAATGAAAGGTGACTATTTGATGCACTTAGATGCAATTGAAATCGAAGGGAAATTACAGGAATTACCTTTGATTGAAAATAAGGCTTTAATACAAATTAGTGAAGAAGGTGGAAATTTTATTAAAGCAGAATTGCAAAGATTAGGATTAAGAAGAATAGATGTTTGTAGTCAACTCCAGATAAATCCAAGACAGTTTAGAAGAGTAGTAAATCAAAGCTATCCAACTTACAGTGAAGTTGTTGATAATTTAGTGGAGCAAGGTGTAAACGATAAAGTCTATAGCTATATAGAACCTTGTGAAACGAACAAACATAGAGTGATAACGATGCCTAAGATATTAGATGAAAGATTTGCACAATTGTTAGGTTATCATTTAGGCGATGGGAACTTAGATAAACGTTCTTTGAGATACAGAGATCAAAGAATAGAAATTATTAAGCATTATGCGCAGGTGTGTAAAGATTTGTTCAATATAGATGGGAAGATAAGTAAGGTTAAAGATAAAAATTGTTATCAACTTTCTGTAAATAGCCTAGCGATTAGGGAACTTGTTAGCAAAATAAAAGATAAACTTTTTTTGTTAATTTCAAGATCACCTAAGGAAGTTGTAAGGGCATTCATCCTTGGATTTATGGATGCAGAAGGCTATGTTGCTAAAAATCGACCTTTAGTAGTGTTAACACAAAAAGATGGACAGGTATTGAATTATCTCCAAATGTTGTTACTTCGATTTAAGATCAGGTCTAAAAGATCTGTTGTAGAAAAAAAAGATGGAAGAAAATCTGAACAGTTGATTTTTCAAGGACGAGATTTTGTAGACTTTGCTCGAGAAATAGGTGTAACTGCAAGTGATAAAGCTGATCTAATGGACGAGTGGTTATTAGATTGTGAGATGCAGAAATATGATCGAGAGATTATACCTATCTCTAGAGAAACTCTATATAAATTAATTGAAGATTGTAGTTTAAAACCTTCTTCAATAATGGTGGGGAAATCTTCAGATCATAAGTTTCTTTCAAGAAGGAATTTGGGAATGGTCTTCAATGCTTTAAAAATACTTGAACTGAAAGAAGAGAACAGGGAAAAGGTTAGATTCATGAGTAAGCTTCTTTCTGGTGAAGTAAGATGGGAAAAGGTTAGAGATGTAAAAGTGATGGAGAACAATGAACCTTTGTATGACATAAGTGTTTCAGGCTTAACGAATTACATAGCTAATGGCTTTGTAGTTAGTAACTCAACATATAGGCTCTATTTAAGAAGAGGTAAGAAGGGAACAAGAGTAGCTAAATTAGTTGATGCGCCGGCATTACCTGAAGGAGAAATTGTTTTCCAAGTTACAGAAAAGGGCATTCAAGATGCCCAAGTTTAATTTTTTCTTTTTTTATTGACTACATAAATCAAATAGATTAGGCTTAAAATGATTAACATAAGGATAGCTATGGTTTTATACCAACAAAGACCAAATAAACCTATGCAACTATTTTTGTAATTTTCTTCAAAGGGCATAGTTATCTTTCGTGATTCTTTTTCTTTATCAAACTTATCTTTTATTGCGTTATCCTTATTAGTTGTCCTTATTATTGGCAATATTTTTAAGATAACTCATGTAGAAAATCCATCACTTGTGAAACTATAAGAATTTAATTTTTCTTTTTTTCCGAGATAATTTGTTTTAAGATCTCCTGAAGTGGGTAGGCATTTAATTCCGTGTATCTGTTCAATCTTTCCATCTTCAATCCAACTAACGGGAATATCGAGGTTTAATGAAACACTTTTTAAATCTGCAGGGACTATTGTGCTGTCAACCTGAAGAACTTGGTATATTCTGTTATTCTTATACTCCTCAGGGATAATACAATCTGTAGGAAGTGCGTCTAATTTTAATATATTTATCTCGCCATTAAGATGGTTTTTTGAAGAGATAACTATGGATCTAATTGCAGTTTCTTTATTGTTATAAATCTTTAATTCTTTTTTTTCGTTTTTCCCCATGTTTATACTAAGGCTCACTATCCTTTCATTGGAATATTTACTATTTTCATAGTAGCTACTGGAAGAGCCTCCTCCTTGAGATTGAGCATTGGATTCTATGGCTGGGCAATTAAAATTAGAACTATCTAAAACACTATTTACGATTGAAT
>CAYIHC010000099.1:0-4152 GCA_964363105.1 Candidatus Woesearchaeota archaeon
TTTAAAAACTTGTTAGGAATACTTCTTGCAACCTTAGGCATTAATCTCTTAACAAAATTAGGTATCTTATTTCCATGCTGGTTATATAAATTCATTATTTTTACCTGCTCATATCCTGCAAATTGCTCATCACCACCATCCCCGGTTAAAACAACAGTAACATTTGGTTTTGTTTCTCTTGCTAATAAATAAACAGGAATAGAAGTTGGATCTGCCATCGGTTCATCAGCATGCCAGACTATTTTTGGTATTATTCCTAAGGTTTCGGGTTCAACTATTATTTCTTTGTGGTCTGTTTTAAAATGATCAGCTAAAAATTTAGCTTCATTCAATTCGTTATACTCTTCCTCGAAACCAAAACCAACAGAAAAAGTTTTAACAGGTTCTTTGCTGAATTCAGTCATCAAGCTTAATATTGTCCCGGAATCTACACCACCGGAAATATAAGCACCTAACGGAACATCACTCATTAATCTCATTCTAACAGAATCTCTCATTAATTCATACAATTTTTCTTTTAATTCCAACTCTGTTAAAGAATTATCTGGTTTAACAGTTAAATTCCAATATCTTTCAATAACTAAATTCTTTTTAAAATCATAAGTCAAATAATAACCAGGCGCTAATTTATATATTCCTCTAAACATTGTTTCAGATGTAGAATTGCACCTGAATGTTAAAAAATCATGCAGTGCTTTATAATTAATCTCTCTTTTAATCCTTTTATTTTCCAATAAAGATTTAATCTCGGAAGCAAAATATAAAACTTTATTTTGGAATGTAAAATACAAAGGTTTAACTCCCATTCTGTCTCTTGCTAATAATATTCTCTTCTTTTTTGAGTCATATAAAGCAATAGCAAACATTCCATTGAACAAAGCTAAACATTTATCACCGTATGACTCATAAGCATGAACAATAACCTCTGTATCTGTATCAGATCTAAACCTATGTCCTTTCTTCTCCAAATCTTTCCTTATTTCCTTAAAATTATAAATTTCACCATTGAATATTACGCAAATATCTTTATTTTCATTAAAAATTGGCTGCTTTCCTCTTCTCGATAAATCAATAATGCTTAATCTTCTATGACCCAAGCAAATATTTCTGTCTGTATAATACCCAAAATCGTCAGGACCTCTATGTTCTATCTTGTCCGTCATCTTCATCAACAGAGGCTTGTCTTCTAATCCGAAAAATCCAGCTATTCCACACATCTTAGCCTTTTAATGCTTTTTTCCTATTAAAAGCTTTATTAATCTATAATTGTAGTTTTGAAGAATAACTAATCACGGGGGGATTAAACGTTATAGTTGATCTTTTGTTTACTTATCTAAAAGAAGTGAAAGTCGAGATAAAGACTTTTTCTAATCAAGAAAATTATTACTATAAGTGCTATAAGAACAATCAGAATCAAATAATCTTTTACACCACCTTTATCCTTTTTAAATAACAAACTTAAAAGCCGATATAATGCTATGAACGATAGAATATGAAACAGTATAATAAAGCGTAGTGACATATAGAACATTAGAAACACACCTTCTCCAAATCCATAACTATAACTGCAATCTCTTATAACCCCCGGTCTGCATTTAAGAGTAGGGTTTCCAAAAACCCAATAAATAAAAAATGAAGCCAAAATAATTAAAGTAATTATCCCTGAGATCAATAAAAGTTTTTTATCCATAAGACTGTAAATAAATATCGCTTTATATCTCTTTTGTTTAAACAATCTTCTCAATCCCATAAACCAAGAGGCCTTATTTAGCTTCTTTAAAAACAATCTCTATTAACTCAATAAACTCCTCAACATCACGCTTTAGCTCTTTAGTTATAGAGGCAAATACTATTTTATCATCAACTTTTCCATATTCATGGGCAATAAGATTTCTCATACCTTTTGCTTCTTTCAGTTTGTTAGCCAATGCTTTACTGATAATCTTACTGTTAGCCAAGATCTCAAAAGCCTCTTTATCCTCATTAGGTATTTTTAATTTTCTTTCTTTTATAACAAGAAAAGCCAAATCAACAACAGCTTCAGTAATCTTTTCAAAAAATCTTTCGCATGCTGCCCTATTCTTAGTCTCTTTGTAAATATCTAAGCTTTCAGGTAAAATATCCTCTAATTCAGATAAATATGTTTTAATTTCATTTATCTTGTCATTTATTCTCATATAAAAGCCTCCCCATTTCAACCTCCTTTTTTATTTTCATAGGTAAAAAATTAAAAACTTGTAAGTCCACTATATTAGACGCCTTTCCCAAAATCCTCTTCCTGAACAAAGTTGCCTGTTTTAAATTAATTTTTCTGAATTCCACGGCTATATCAATATCTGATCTAAATGTTAATTTATTATTTATAACAGAACCAAATAAAATAATCCTCTTTATCTTCTTGGCGAGAAAATCTTCAAGTATAAATCTTAATGTTGAATCTATTATTCTTTTTATCTCAATCCCTTTATCAAGCCTAAAATCCTTCTTAAAAGGCCCAATATCTCTTATAAATTTCAATTTTCGCCTTATATCTCTTGATAGTCTGTTCTTTTCTGATTGTGTCAGTTTGATTCCAAATAATTGTTTTTCTATTATTAGTAGCTCTTTCTTCCCAAAAATTTTTCTAGAGTCATTATTCATCTTAAGAAAATTTACGATATTCATAGTGTAACCATAATTAAGGTTATATATAAACTTTACTATCTTAGATTATCGAAGGCATCAATGAAGTAGAAAGTAAATGGCGTCTAACAACAGACGCTCAGGGCTTCAGCCCTGAGTAGTTCACACAATCTTCTCAATCTCATACGGCTTTTTATTCTTACTCGAATAATAGGTTCTTATAATAACTTCACTCAAAAATCCAAATATTATAAATAAAGTCCCATTAATAACAAACAAAACAGCTAGTAATAACATAGGTCCTAAAACTAATTTATCAACAATAGACCATTTAACAATCTGTTCTATTAAAATTAAAACACTTAACACATATTGAAATAAACCCAAAACTCCAAAAAAATGTAATGGTCTTGTTGAATAATCATTCCAGAATTTAACATATAACAAATCTAAGAATCCCTTAAATAATCTCTTGTAATTATACTTTGTTTTTCCTCTTAATCTTGGATGATGTCTTACTCTTACCTCTCCAACCTTAAAACCTCTTAATTTAACTAAAGCATGAATATATCTATGCATTTCTCCATATAATTCCAGTCCGTCTAATGCTTCTCTTCTATAAGCTTTCAATGCACAACCTGCATCATGAACCTCATCTTTAATTAATTTTCTTCTTAAAAAATTTGCAAATTTGGAGTTTATCCTCTTAAAAAACGGATCTTTCCTGTCAGCTCTCCAGCCAGAAACAGCATCATAACCATCAACATTTATTTTATTGATTAATATAGGGATATCATAGGGATCATTCTGTAAATCTCCGTCAGAGGTTACAATAATTTCTCCCTTAGCCTGATTAATCCCAGCACTTAAAGCAGCTGTCTGCCCTGAATTTTTTCTTAATTTTATCCCAACTACTCTTTTGTCGGTTTTAGCTATTCCTTCTATAATATTAAAAGTCCTGTCTTTGCTCCCATCATCAACCAAGATTAATTCAAAATCATAGTTCTTTAAAGCCTCACAAACTCTTTTATATAATGGGATAATATTATCCTCTTCATTATATTCAGGAACCACTAGTGAAATCTTTAATGTCATAAGAATTGAGCAAAATTACAACTTAAATACTTTTTGGCCGTTTAAAATCAAAAGATTTATAAGTAAGCTATACCTTACTATAAAAAATGATAGAATTAGCAACCGTTTCGAGTAAAGGTCAGGTAGTTATTCCCAGACGTATGAGGGCAGGATTAGGTTTATCAAAGAATACTAGGCTGATATTAGTAAGCGATAAAGAAGCTCTTCTAATGAAAAAGATATCTGAAAGCAATATCCAAGTAAGAATGAGGAAATTACTAGACACTTTCTCAGAGAAATTCAAGAAAGAAGCCATAAAAGAAACAGATATCAAAAAAGAGATACAATCCTATCGGCACACAAAATGAACATCGTTATAGATACATCTACGTTAATATCAGCTATTGGCTGGAAAGAAGGTAAACCGAGAAAAATACTAAACTTAGGCCTAAGCAA
>CAYIHC010000100.1:0-4151 GCA_964363105.1 Candidatus Woesearchaeota archaeon
GTTTAATATCTTGTTGTATTAACTTATTTGTTTCTGTAATTGCTTCCTGAATTTCCCTTAAACTTAAGATGTTTTTTGCTGCTTTTGTTTCTTCTAATTGTAGTTTTTCCAAGAATTTTTGCAAAGCTTGTAAACCCTGGGTTTCTATTAATTCTAGAGCATAATCTAATTTTAGTAACTGGGCTGTTAATGAAATGCCCCAGAAGGCAGCTTTATTTCCCGGAATTTCTTTTCTTAATCTGAACTGCAAAGCAATAAGATCTCTTTTGTTTATAATCGATATTGGTTTTGTTAATCCGAAATTTCTTAAGCTTGGAACTCTTTCGAGATAAACTTTTTTTATTTTTTTATGTAATTCCTTTAATTCTACTGGCAAGTCTACTTCCATCCATTTTATTTCTTTTTCTTGAATAAACTCTTTTATATCTTCATCATCTTCTGTCCTAATTTCTACTTTTTCTATGAACAAATTTTTACATATCTGGTCTATTTTTTCTTTTGTTGATCCTGGAGAAGCTGTTAATGCTAAAATTCTGTGAAATTTTGAAATTTTCATTAAGTTGTCCGCTAATTTTGTAGTTGCGTAATTATCTCTTGATTTATGGCATTCGTCTAAAACTAATAATGAAACGTTTTCTAAATTTATTCTGTTATTTTCTATATCTTTTTGAATAGTCTGTGGTGTTGCTATTATTATATAAGATAAATCCCATAATTGTTTTCTTTTATCTGGTTTTAAATGGCCTGTTAGTAATGAAATTCTTTGTTCTGGTATATCTGTGTTGTTTATGAATTCTTTATGTATTTGAGCACTTAATGGTTTTGTTGGGGTGCAAATCAGAACCTTTGAATTCTCTATGTTGTTTAATCTGTTAACTGTAGTTAAGATTGCTATTTTTGTTTTACCTAACCCTGTGGGAAGAACTACTAAGGTATTGTTGTTACTTGCCTGATTTGATATTGCAACCTGATAAGGTCTTGGATTAAAATCTTTAATTTGGAACATAGAACTTTAAGTGGAGCATACTTTAAAAACCCTTCATTTTAATAGTTGGAAATGATAATTAAAATTTTAGGTTTATTGGATATTATAAGCAGTGTATTTTTGGGATTAAGTTATTTTGGTTACTTTAAAGAGGTTGCTCTAATATTTGCCTTTTATTTGTTAATTAAAAGCATTATTTTCATTAAGGGATTTGCAAGTATAGTTGATTTAATAACTGCTATTGTTTTCTTTTTAGTAATATCTGGTGTAAGCGGTGCATGGGTTTGGATATTTGTTTTGTGGTTATTGCAAAAGGGTGTAATCAGTTTGTTAGGGTAATTATTTTTTCACATGTGGATAAAGCAAATATAAGAAGAAAAGAATAACTGCCAAGGCCAATGAATAGAAAAGAGCAGAAATACCACCAAGATTATTTAATAATAAGGCTGTAATGAAAATAAACAATATTGAAACTACAAAGAGAAGTTTTGAATAAATAAATGTTTTATATCCGTCCAATAATGGAAATGGTAAAATATTTAATACTGCAATCCAGATGTTCATAGTTACTGGAGAGACAGATAAAAAGGTTATGTTTAGTATTTTAAATATTGCTGCCAATAAAATTGAAAATACTGGAGCTAAAACTGCAATTTTTGCAAGCTCCCACTCAGAAATACGAGGAAATTTTTTTCCTAATCTTCTGTGTTTGTCTTCTTTTACATCATAATCACTTATTGTTGTTAAGTATAAATATCCGTTTGAAAATAAAGTTACTAAAATTGGCAATATTAAGCCAATTTTGAATGAATTTTTTAAGTAGGATTTTGTAGCTAAGTAATATCTTCTGAGACCAATCAAGCGTAAATTTAGTTTACAACCCAATAAATAAGCTGCAAATAAATGCCCAAATTCATGAACAAAAATCGAGATAAATGAAAAAATATAAATTAATATAAAATTGATTAACCAATTGTTAAAAATAAATGTTTCAGACTTGTCATTGTAACCAAAAACTATTGATAATATTAAAGCGAAGAAAAATATTTTCTTTAAATTGTCTTTGTTTACTATTGTCATTTATTCCTCTTTTTTTATCAAATTTATAACTTCTTTTTCGTGACCTGCACCAATAACTGCAATTACCTTATTATGGTTGTTAATTAGGTTATATAAATTTTTTGATAGGACATAATTGCGTTCTTCTATTAATGTTAAATATACAGAAGGGTAGCTTTTCTTTAATTTTTTTGTTAAACTTTCAATAACTTTTTGAGAAGGAACTTTGGTTATATCAAAAGGTATTTTTCTTTTTTTGAAGAAGGCTAAGAATATTTCTTTTATGAATCTGAACTTTTCTTTCCATGTGACTCTTTTTGATAGTTTTTTTAGTGTTATTTGGATATCCTGATCTATTAAGGCTATTTTAAGATTATTTTCTCTTGCTATTTTAACAGCTTCTTTCATTTCATCACCTGGTTTTGTGTGGACTAGTTTGCCTAGTTTTTTTTCTATCCAGGCTCCTATTAGGTTAAGTAAGAAGCCTTTAATTCCTATTCTGAAAATGTCTTTAAGATTTAATTTTGATTTTTTACTAGACATTAAAGACTTAAATCTTAAGGGATCTAATTCTAAGGCAACTATATCAGGCAATTCTTTTAAGATTGTTTCTTTAACTTCTTTAATGGAGTCAGGAGAAATATGTGACGTGCCTATAATTATCAGGTTTTTGTATTGAATCATCTGCAAGGAAACCTTTAAATAGTTTAAATATTTTGTTATTATTTAACTCGTCGGAGGTGGGTATAATGGCTTTAAAGATAAAAAAGATATCAGATGCATATGAAATGAAGGTTTTTACTGAAACAGGAGATTATTTTGGAGATATAGATGATGCTGTTTTGACTTTAAACAAGGTATTTGGCTGGAAAGTAAAGGCAACCAAGAATTCGTTTTTAGACAAGATTTTAGGCGGTGCTAAAGGGGTAATTGTGCCTCATCAGTTTGTAAGAGCTATGGGCGATATTGTATTGATAAGCAAGGCTGCGATACCTACTTACGAAGAGAAAGAAGAAGCTGTTCAGGAATAAATATTTAAAAGAGGTGAATAAAATAAATGGTAACGCCTTTAGAAGAGGCCATTGGTTTTTTGGATAGATTTGGATTCTTTAGAGTTATATTACCCTTTTTACTAGTATTCACTGTAGTTTACGCTTTGCTTGAGAAGACAAAGATTTTTGGAACACAGAAGCATGGTGACAAAGAACTTCCAAGAAAAAATATGAATGCAATGGTGGCTTTTGTTATTGGTTTATTAGTTGTATCTGCAAGAGATGTAGTAACTGCTTTACAGACTTCATTGCCTAATGTTGTCATGCTAATGATTGTTGTTCTTGCTATTTTAGTGGCTATAGGGATGTTATGGTCTGGTGAAAAAGAGTTTAGTTTATTTGATAAACTTCCTAAATTATCTTATTTTTTAATTGCTGTAATTTTATTTGTTTTATTAGGAATATTCTTAGATTCTTTTGGGGTTTTAAATAATGTTTTTGATTTTTTTGGAAAAAATTATGATAGACCTGTTGTTACAAGCCTTGGTTTGTTAATCGTAGTGGCTATTATAATCTGGTTGATTGTGAGAGAAGGAAAACCTGGGGGGGAGAAGTAAATGGTGCAACAAACATTTTTATTAGATGTAATAAAATCGTTAGAAAGTCTTGGTTTGTATAATGTTATAATACCTTTAATTTTGGTCTTTGTTATTGTGTGGGGTGTTCTTGAAAGAGTTCAAATTTTTGGTGGAAAATCTAAAGCAATAAATCCTTTGATTGCAATTATATTTGCATTTTTATTTATAAGAAGCCAGGTATTTGTTGAGATTATAAACCAGTTTTTACCTAAAATTGGAATTTATTTAATAATACTGATGGGGTTTATGATTTTAATTGGGATCGTTGGCGGTGGAGCTAAATGGACTAATATCCCTTTTTATATTATTGTAGTATTATCCATCTTAGCTGTGTTTGGAAGTGTATTTACTTCATTACCCGGATACAGTGGATTAGGATTAAACTTTTTAGAGGGATTAAGCCAGGCTGACTGGTTTGCTTTGATAATTTTAGCTGTTTTGTTAATAATTGTAGTATGGGCTATGTTTACACAAACT
>CAYIHC010000101.1:0-4137 GCA_964363105.1 Candidatus Woesearchaeota archaeon
GGATATAGAATCAGAAGTCTATTTAGAATCTCCATTAAGATTTAAATTAATAGATAAAAACAAATTTAATAAGTTTCAGGAGAAGTTTGTGATGGTAGGATAATCTGCTTTTATAATGCTTTGCACAAAAAAGAAGAAAGAACATAACCTATCAATTAAAAGACATAAATCTATTTAAAGTTTAAAAATATAAAAATAAATGTAAAAAGGAGGTAAAAATGAAATTTGATGAACTTGGAGAAAGAGAAAAAAAGCTTTTTAGTTTTATAGAGAATATTGTAAATTTGTATGATTTTGATGCTGATTCAACCATAAAGCTGTCTGTGAAGAAAAATAAAGACAAGGCAGAAAAGTTTTCTCTTTTAATACAAAGAATAATCTACAATAAAGTATAATTTTGAATAAAAATAAAAAAATAAATTAATTTTTTAGTTCATCCCATATGTTTCTGCATCATATTTCCCATCTTACCCATATCTCCAGATTCCATAGCTTCATGGCACTCGCCCATTTCTTCCATCATTCCATTATTCATCATATTGCCCAGTCCACTCATCACACCATTCATTCCACTAGTCATTGCTCCATTGTTTGCACCATAAACTGAAACAAAGCTTAACAGCAATACAACACCTAAAGCTATTAACCCAAATTTAAGATACTTGTTTTGTTTATTCATTTTAATCCTCCCTAAATGTTTTTAGTAATTTCTTAATATCAGAATCCTATATAACTCTTGTTAACTATACCGTTCAGAACCATTAGTGTCTTAACAAAATATTGTAAGTTTTTCCCAGTCTTTCTCTTTGTATTAAGTTCATTCTGTCAAGATTACTAACAATAGCAGAAACCTTTGCCTTGCTCCAGTTTAACCTGAATCTTAATGAATCTTGCGTAATTTCCCCTTTAGCCTTTTCAACCTCTTCTAAAACTTTTTTCTCATCTAGGCTTAAAGCTTTTTTAATAATACTTAACTCATCTTTATTCTCTTTTGGTTTTTTCCCTGATTTAAAAGAAAAAATAAATCCAACTAATATGGCCAAGGCAATAGATATTATATTTAACCAACTAGAATATTGATTATTAAAATTCATCATCCTCATAGGTCCAACATTTTCTGGAACAATAATTGGCTTTAAAACAAAAAGAACTACAATGTAAGTTACAATAGAAACTAAAACAACAAACATAAATTTGGTTACACTATCCTCAAATTTCAGATTTAACATTTTATTTAACAACCTTTTTTGTCTCTTCAACTATCTGTCCTAAATTTCTTACAATAGAACCATACATTCTTTTTACTAATAAAGTATAAACAGCCTCTTTTAATTCGCCGGAACAAAAAGTTACTAAGTTATCAATCTCACTTACAGTTTTAAACGTATTAATTGGAACTTTACATTTCATTGTCTTATTTTCTAATAAATATTTAACAGTTACATCTGCCCCAGGTTCTAATCTTAATAATTTAACCTCAAACACACATTCTTTTCCTTCTCTCCCAAATATTCTATATTCATAAAAATTATTATCTTTGATTTCCATTGCCTTTGTTGACTTGCACTTTTCAAAATTCTTATTAAAACAAATTTTATCAGCCTTGCAGTCTTTAGGTTTTAAAACAATTACTAATAAAGCTATGAAAATTAACAATATTACTATTATTAAAATTGGATTTCTTTTAAGCTTCATATTTTATTCTAATAAATTACTATTTAAATTAATTTCTAAACAGATATTATACCACCGAAATAGTTAAAAACCAGATTAAATCAATTGTTATTATGCGTGAAGATGTTTTTAATACTCATGGACTTAGACTAAGTCAAAAATGTTTTGAATTAGGTGTAAACCTCGGCTATCTTCCTGAAAAACCAAAATCTCCCAGGACACCAGATACATTAGATCGTAGAGCATATAATTTAGGCTTAGGCGTTTATCGCATAGAGCTCAGAATATCAGAGGGGTTGAGACATATAGATATGATACAAAGGATGCTTGTTGTTTACGATGAAAAAGAACTAAAAAAACAGTTAAAGGAAGTATCTAAATCAATAGCTGGGTTGAAACAAACTAGATCACAACATCCAATTAGCGAAAATTATCTAGAAAAACTTATTCCACGTTTTGAAGCAGAACATCAAAGATTATCTGATGAATTATATAAAAAAAGTAAAAAATAAAAAAAAGAACTAAAGTTCATTTCTAGTTAATACACTAGTTTTAGTTCCTAAAGATCCGTCAATCAATGAATTCATTCCAACAAGGAATTTAACATTAGCCATTTCAACAGCCTTTAATAAGTCTTTACTCACATTTCCGTCAAAGACTATAGCGTAAACAGATTCCAAATTCTTTATAGTTACTGGTAATTCTGATGTTGGAACCTTGCCTAAAATGTTTGAACTTTCATCTAACAAATAAGCCCCTCTTGTCCCTATCAAATCATCCAGCATTTTCTTGAAATTTTCCTTTTTAACCTTAGGCAACTCTATTTTCTGTTGGATAACTGCTCTTGACATTGGTCTTCTGTCCTGAAACTGTTGCTGATATTGAGGTCTTGCATCTTCATTAGATCTATTTACATTTATTTCTAATTTTACCTGCTCAAAAGCAACCTTGCTTCTTAATGCCTTATGAATCTCTTTTTTTGTAATCTCTTCAACTTCCTTGCCATCAGGTGCTCTTGCTACAAAATCAATCTCAGTTCTCTGTGCTAATTCTCTCAATATCAAATCTCCACCTCTGTCTCCATCTAAGAAAACAGTTAATACCTTTTTGTTTCCTAATTCAACAATTGTGTCTGTTATAGAAGTTCCGTTTACAGCAATCACATTCTTAAATCCCTGCTTTAATAGGTTTAAAACATCTGCTCTTCCCTCAACTACAATTATCTCTTCAGATTCTTCAATTGCAGGTCCAGCAGGTAATCTGTCTCTTCCATATTCCCCTATCTCCATCATTCTAACGCTTTGTGCAACCTCTTCTGCCATCTCACTTGAATCAGGTAATACATTGTCTGTTAATTCTTTTAATAATTCCTTCGCCCTGTCAATTACATATACTCTCTTGCTTATTCTTACATCTTCTAATTTTTCAACCTTAACCTTTGCATTACAAGGACCTATTCTTTGTATTGTTTCTAAAGCAGCCCCAATAATTGCTGTTTCTACTTTATCTAAAGAACTTGGTATTATTATCATACCACTTGTCTTTCCAACCTTAGTATCTGTCTGAACTTCTATTCTTCCAATTCTTCCAGATCTTTGTAATTCTCTTAACTCTAAATCAGAACCCAATAAACCTTCAGTTTGTCCAAAAATAGCGCCAATAACATCTGGTCTGTCAACAGTTCCCTCAATCTGGATATTTGTATGAATAATATATTTAGCAGATACAGGACTAATCTTACCCATTTTAACCCCCTAATAGAACAAGCTACTATCAATAACCTTCTGCCTTTTTTATTTATTGCTTCCCATTTTATTTAAAAACATTCCAATGAAACTTTGAAATGTGATATGATTATTGAACAGTTGTTCTATGTGTATTTTGATTATGATTTACCAACACTCTAACTCCAATCTTCATTGCCTAGAAAAAATCTTAAGCTTTGTTGGTTGATTCTAGTGCTGGCTTTCTTTGTAATAGCAATCATCTTTATAAACCTATTGGTCATTAAAAGTGTAACCATTCTGCAGTAGAGATATACCGAAAGCTTTATATATGAGTTCTACATCTAAATATTATCACCTCTTTTTTCCTATGAATCTGCCTTCTCCGTTGAGGGGAAGGCGGTTCTTAGGTTTAATAAAAGAGAAGGAGAAATAAAATGCCGCTTGATGATTTTCAGGAACCAACTTATTTTGAGAAGTTAGAAGCAAAAACTGAACAAAAGAAAGGGTTATTAACATTCAAATCATATAGAAACTGCTTACTTGCTTTAGCGAATATTTATTTGATATATACTCTTACTATCAGCATAAACATACTAAATTCTTTAAGAAATGGAAACACCCCTGCAAGAATTGAACAACAATACCAAATATCTAGAAACCAATCTCCTTTAAGGTGGTTGGCAGTAGATGTTCTTTCAAGACCGGGAAGAAAATTAGCTTATAAACTATATCGACC
>CAYIHC010000102.1:0-4128 GCA_964363105.1 Candidatus Woesearchaeota archaeon
AAGCTGGCTGTAATCTCACAGTAGAAGAATCCTACAATTGGATTAATTTCATTGAGCCAAGTTTTATAAGAGTAGAATCTGATGAAGTTACCTATCATATGCACATAATTTTAAGGTTTGAAATAGAAAAATTAATTTTCGAAAACAAATTAACCGTAAATGAAATCCCGGAAGTTTGGAATGAAAAAATGCAGTCTTACTTAGGTATTACACCAAAAAACGATTCTTTAGGTTGTTTACAAGACATACACTGGAGCTCTGATTTTGGTTATTTCCCGACTTACACTTTTGGAACAATGATGGCAGCACAGTTATTCAACACAGCTCTTAAAAAAATACCTTATTTAAAAGAAAACATCAGAAAAGGTAATTTCTCACAATTAAAAGAATGGCTAAATAGGAATATTCATCAATACGGCAGGAAATACGAAACCAATGAATTAATAAAAAAAGCAACTGGAGAAGAACAGAATCCTGAATTTTTAATTGATTATTTAAAGAAAAAATATAAAAATTAATTTATTGTAGCCCTTTAAAAGTAGTAAATTTAGAAAGGCTTATAAATCAACTCTCTCGCATTATAGATATGAGCAGAAACGAATTAGAGAAAAGACAGGATATGCTTATCTTGATTTAGGAACAAGAGAATTAAAAGCAGTTTCAGAAGCACTTGACCAAATAGAAGAGATTCCTGAATACTGCAGAGCCTTCAATTATTTGTTATCTGTCACTAAGCGATTAAATGAATGTGGACTCAGTAGTGATTATGCTTTTATAGGGGGATATGCTGTATTCTGCCATATATTTTCTGTATTAGGTCCTAAATCAATAAGAAGATGGAGGGGCTCAACAGATTTAGACCTGCTCTCAAAAAGAAAAGATGTTAGTTCGATATTAGGAGCCCATTTTGAAGAAGTTGAAGATTTGCATTCACATTTTGAAAATAAATCCAGCCTTTTAGTAAGAGATCTTTTAGAACTAACAAAAGAAAACATTCCAGAAGAACCATTAAAAATCGACTTTTATAGTGCTATCAATGGTAGTGACATAAGATTAAACAACCAGACATTAAACGGTAGCTTATGGGTCAGGACAGAAGTTGTTGATGTCTTAGGCTTCAAAATAAGGGTTTTAGGGCTATATGATTTAATGAAATTAAAACTTAATATAAAAACAGATATCAACAATTTACCTAGACCAAGAGATATAACTGATGTTTACAATCTTATAGGAATAGCTGACAAAAAAGGTCTCGAAGCGAAAGACCTATTTGAATCCTTAAATGAAGCCCAGAGGGAAACACTTTTTAAGCTTTTAGATATCTACCCGGCCTACGAAGCTTCTGAAGAGCTCCTAATAAGACCAAAAACCAGCTTCATAAGTAAATTTCAGGAAATTTTCCAAGAAGAGCTGGAAAAAGCTGAAAAAGAACCCGAAATAACGCAAGAGGCTTTATAAACATGGAAAACATACACGCAAAGATGTCAAAACTAATAGATTATCATATAGAAGGACGTGTGCCAGAACTATTAAGAGGATCAGATTACCAATGGTTTGCAACAGGGAGGTTTGGCTTAGACCTACTTTTAGAAAGGCCATTAAGCAAAGTAGATGTTTTCTCAATTTATGTGCCAAAAGACCAGCTTAGAAATTGGAGCGAATATCTAAAAGGGAATAAAGGAAACATAACAAATGATCCGACAAACGTAAATCTAAGGATAATACCCATAGAGGATTATTCAGAATTCATGACTACACGTAAAGATTATAGCTTAAGCAGAGATAGGGTTTTAAAAAGATTACTAATACATATTAATGAAGCCAGAAGAAACCTGTCGCACAAACCACGCAAAACAACAAAGAGAGTGCATTTCTCAGAATTTCATAGACACTTAACTATAACGGGTTCATCAAACATAGCCCCACCTAGGAGATTAGCCAAGGACATATTAACTAGTGCTCCAAGATATTGGGATAATT
Source organism: Candidatus Woesearchaeota archaeon (assembly GCA_964363105.1). Lineage (GTDB taxonomy): Archaea > Nanobdellota > Nanobdellia > SCGC-AAA011-G17 > JACQNH01 > JACQNH01. Next base: position 1,981 of record CAYIHC010000102.1, read on the forward strand.
TAGTAACTAGGCTCGAGGAAGAGTAAAAAGTTTAGATTATCAAATTTTTATCAATCACTTTAATAAAATCTTCATTTGATAAATTATTCACATATTTTTCAAGGATTTCATCAGATAAGCCTAACTTATCAATAATTTCTTTAGCCTCTTTTTTTGTAATTTTTTTAACACGGATTAAAGTATAAATTAAGGCATTTTTTATCTTCTTATCATCTTGTAATAAAAACTCTCTTAAAAATTCATCAGGTTTATTTAATTTGTTTTTATTCTTCCTTATTTTAATCAAAACAGAATTTACCTTAGGTTTTGGTTCAAAATCCTCTTTCTTAACATCCATTACTTTTTCAATATCAAAAAATATTCTGTTTATAACAGACCATTTACTTTCTTTATTGTTTAATAAATTATAAAAGTTTTCACCTATCAACAAAACACATGAATCAAAATTAATTTTAATCAGTTTCCAAAACAAAGGTTCAACAATTACATAGGGGATATTAGCCACTATTTTATTAAAGGACAACATTTCAATCTTTTCAATAGCATCTCCAATAATAACCTGAACATTATCAATTCTATTCAACTCTTCCTTAAAGCTTTCATCAATTTCAACAGCAATAACTTTCTTAACATTTTTAGCTAATTCTCTAGTCAAAACACCATTTCCAGCACCAATCTCAAAAACAACATCATTATCTTTCAACTCAGAAGCTTCTATAATCTTCTTTAAAACTTCCTTATTCTTCAAAAAATGCTGGCCTAATTGTGATTTATCCATTTCAAAATATGAAAAGCTATATTATATAAAACTTCCCGAAAATAAGTTATAGGTTACTTATACAATTTTTGATAATATCTAATCTGCTGTTATAATAGTCCATAATTAAAAAACCAATAAATACTGTTAACAAAGTAACAATTAATTTTAATAGTAACGATGAAACAAAAGTTAATCCAAAGTTACTAAACCATAATGTTATCACAATAGTCCCTAATAATATAAGATATATACTCTGATAATTGATTGTTTTTGTATACTCCAAATCATAGATATTTTTAAGTTTTTGTGTTTTGTCCATCTTCAACCTCATAAGTTAATGATAACCATAGACCAGCTAAAGCGATTATAAACCCAACCACTATAGGGAGTATAAAATATAAACTATACTCAAAGACAAATGGCACACTTAATATCATGATAAATCCACCAGAGAGTATTGTTACCAATCCTCTTGCATATCTTCTTTTATTCATATCTTTCATTATTTAAGTAATATTAAACTCCTTAATATATCTTTCCAATAAATTTTCGTAAAAACAAACAACAAAAATGTAAACTCTAACCAAAGTTTTATCAGAATTTACAAAAATAAATTAAATGCTTATAAACGATTCTAACTTTTCTGGAATACTATTCTTGCATCTATTATCTCAACAATATCTTCGTTTACAATTAAGGGATTTATATCTAATTCAGTTATATCTTTATTTTTGTCCATAACATTTGAGAATTTAACCAAGAATTCCTTTAATTTCTCTAAATTAACTTTTTTACCCCTATAACCATCAAGCACTTTATAATATTTCAGCTCTTTTAACATTTCATCTGCATCTTTAAGAGTTATAGGACAAGCCCTTATGCTTATGTCTTCCATTACCTCAGTATATATCCCACCAGCACCAACCAACATTACTTGTTCAAATGTTGGATCTTTCTTGCCGCCTACAATAAGAAGATGACCTTCTTTATATCCCTGGACTAAAATCCCATCTATTTCAAAATGCTTTTCTTTAGCTAATTGTATTAAACTATTAAATTCATTTTTTAATTCATCTTTATTATGAACAAATCTTACTCCTTTAATGTCTGACTTATGTAAAGCCTGGGGAGATATCAATTTTAACACCAAAGGAAATTTAAATTTATTAAAATCGATTTCATTTATAGTTTGGATTAATTGATTTTCAGCTACAGGCAAATACTTAGATAAAAACTGCTCAGCTTTGTATTCAGTAAAAACTTCTTTTTGCATAATAATTGAAGTTTAAAAGATTAAATAAAGGTTTCTAATCACTAAAAAAAGACTGCATAACCTTTATATAATTAAGATATATTTCTTTCAGATTCAAGAAGGTAATCAAAATGTC
>CAYIHC010000103.1:0-4101 GCA_964363105.1 Candidatus Woesearchaeota archaeon
AATATTTGTAAAAAGAACATTCCTTGTGGTGTGTTAGTATCTATGTTTTGAGTTAAACAAATAAATCTTATCTTCTTATTGTTAAGTTCTTCTACTAATTGTAAAAGATGTTTTAAACTTCTTCCTAATCTATCTAATCGAAATATCAAAATAGAATTGAACTCCCCTGCTCTAACTCTCTGCATCATTATATCTAATTGTGGTCTACTCTCTTTTGAGCCAGATGCAAAATCCTTAAACACTTCGTATTCCCAACCTTCCTTTTTACAATATTCAATAAGTGGGAGTTCTTGCTGTTCTAATGTTTGACCTTTATCGATTGTTGAAACACGAGTGTATATAGCCGTTCTAATTTTGTTTGATTCCATTGTTAGACACCTCATTAGTTTTTTTAAAATTATTTTTTAAAATCCAAATTAACAACCAAATAATAAAAGATTCAACAAAAACTATAAGAACTAGAATTATGATTAAGATACCTATTGGTGTTCCTAAAAAGTTGATTGTGTTGTTTATCATCTCTTTAAAATTATTAAACATTTTGAACTCCTTTGTTTAAAACAAACTCAAAATCTACTATTTGTATTGTCTTCTTTCCTCTTAGTAGTGTAGACTCTTTCATCTTTTGAGTTAGTTCATTAGAAATTTGGTTTAAGTGTTGTTGGAACCTTAAGACTACTATCTTCTCAACCTTTAATCCACTTAATTTTAGTATCTTTTTACAACTATTCTTAGAAATCATTGTATACCTCCATAGTTGGAACCAAATTATAAGGAAATTCCAACACATTAGAAACTCCAAAATATGTAGTTATAGAGTGTAAAACGAGTGTTTTTGTTGTTTTAGGGGTTAAAAAGTGAACAAAATACAAATTATAATATAATTTGTGTTTCTTAATTAAATAAGAAGAAAAAAGTATATATTTTTTATTCTTTTTAAGAATTTGATTTAAGAAAGAGTATAATTTGTGTAATTTGTAATTTCCTATCTTAAAACTATGTAAATCTGTTGTTATAGGAGTTATAACTATGTGTTTTGACAAAGTCAACTTAATTATAATCTCTTTAGAATTTCCTTTGTGTATCATTGTTGATATGGTCGTTTATAATAAACAACTCTTTCGGTTCCTCCTTTAGTCCTATCTTCCTTAATGAGTAATTTTTTAGATACATATTCCCCAAGAATAGTATAAACAGTTCCCTGGGACTTCTTAAAATGACTTTGTATTGACTTAACTAAATCACCTGCTCTAATTCCTTGATTATTGTCTCCCATAAGACTATAGATGTAAGATAAAATTTGGTCTTGTAGGTTATCATTAATAACATGTGTATTAACCTCGATATAATACAACACACTCATATAAGTTTTTTTAATTATAGAATAAGCATAGTCAACATCTATCTTTTCAATTATTTTACTTTGCCTAATGATAGCAGAGTGAAAAATTAATCTATAAAGATGATCTAAGTATCTAGCTAAGAAAGAAAACATAATGCCTTGAATCTCAACACTCCTAATTCTGCTAGTCATCTTATACAAAGGCATAATCTTCTGCTGTATGTAATCTTTAATTTCAGGAGCCTGCACAAATTCAGTTTCTGCTGCAAACTTTTTCAGATTTTCAAAAACTTCCTTCCAATAGTTAAATCTTTGAGTTCCTATATTTTTAACTTCCTCTCTTTTTGTGGGGGATGTAGCAAAAGTTATTCTGCTAATATCTTCTTTTAGTGATTTAAGTCTCTCTTGTATAACTTCGTCTTCAATAGATATTAAATGTCTCTGTGGAAAGCCAGATTTTATTTTTTCTTCAAAACCTAAAAATGGAACACTAACAAAATATGTTGAAAAATGTGGATGATACTCAATGTTACCATATCTCATTCTTTTAAAGATGTTTTGTGATGCTTGATTAAGAGTATTTAGTGCAACATTAAATCTTCTTAACGCACCTTCTTTATGTGGTGACTTTTCAAATAATATTTCAGCTTCGTCAAAAGTAATAAAATCGCTGTCCTTAAAAATTCCAAAAGTTATAACCATATCCTTTTTGTCTTTCTCAATAAAACCAATTAAACCCGAATCAGTGAAATCAGTTGGTTGCCTTGAAATTAAACTCATTTCCCTAACAACATTATTAAAAAAATCTAGCCCTACTGACTTGCCTGTTCCACTAGGTCTCATTAAAATAAGATTAATTCTTAAGTCTAAAGGATGTGATAAACGATTACCATTTATTTTTTCTTTGTAAATAAAAATATCTTTTACCACTTGCCCTAATAAGCAATGAAGTGACAGCAGAGCTGAAAATGGTTGCCTGTATGCATACTTATCATAATCTTTAAGCCATTGTTCAATTATAGAATACTGCTTATCTTCCTTAACAAGACTTAATGCTAAATCTCTCTCATCATCTTCGCTGTCAAAATCTAATTCTATTATATCTGCCTTGTCCAGATGCAGCAGTATCTGGAGTTCAGGTGCATAAGTCTTGCACCAGTTGTATAATTCACCTTTATTGATTTGTTTAATGTCTCCTTTTTCAGCTTTCTTAAACCAACCTAATAAATCACCAAAAGACCAATTATTTTTATCATATATTGGTTTAATCTCTTCTCTCAACTTATCTTCACTATAACCTCTTTGAAAAAACCAAATAGCTTCATTCTTTATAACATTAGAATTAATACCTTCAATTTTTCCTATTTTAGTATCTGCAGAGATTCCTGCTGGCAACTCATTATGCAGCACAAAATTAAAAAACATATCTAAATGTTTTTCTGTTTTACCTGCTACAAATTCAAAGATTCTATCGTCTACAACTTCTTTCTTTTCTTTCTCAATAATAGGTATTTTATCTTTTGGCATTTTAGTCTAAGTATTCCTGCAACCTCTTTGCAGCAGCTTCCATTGATTTAATTTCATTAAAATTATCATCTAAAAAATAACTTCTTTGTTTTGTTTTCATATGAATTCCTAATGGTAATTTTACTAAGTTTCCAAAACCACCTTCTACTACTTTTATTTGTTTAGGAAAAACCTCGTGTGGATAGATTTCTGTTTTAGCGCAGATATCATCTAAAAATTCTTCCATTAGTTCTGCTGCAGTATCAGCAAAAATCCAGATATGGCACTTATACTCTCCACCACCACTCATCTCCATCAATGGATGATAACCTAATTCCTTAAGATATTTGAAAAGTCTTTTTGCATGCTCAAAATCTTCAATTGTGTTCTTATCAAAATCAAAACATCCCCATTTAATCATCTCTCCTAGAAGTTGATATAAACCAATTGTAATCAATCCTAAAAGATGTTTTTTTATTAATTCTAGTGTTACTGGCTCTTTCACTGCTAAGTATCCTTTTTCTTGCTGGACTGCGTAACAATCCACCCTTATACAAAATAGCTGCATTAATATTTCTTCAATTTCCATTTTGAAATTTTTCCTTTATTTCATTTAATTTTTTTACAATCAACTCTCCATTTAGTTCAACTTCTTCCAATTCAAACATAGCTAACTTTAGGATCTCTGCATCTGGAAATACAGATACCCAAAGTTTTTCTACTCCGTCTACAATTATCACTTTCCTACCGATGTATGTTTTTTCTACCATGTTTAGTTTTGCTCCTGCTGTTTCTTAGTTGGTAACTTCTGCAGCCAAACTCTACCCCCTTTTTTGAAAGACTTTAGCCCATACTTCTTTTGGATATGGACGAAATATTTTTTCCCTCCATAAAAAGTATAGCCGTGAATTTTCTTTTTGAATTCTGCAAATAAGAATGGCTTGTTCTTTCTGTTCCAGATAAACTGCTGCACTTTCTTGTGTTTATCTTCTCGAATTTTCATTTTTTAACCTCCTGAATTTTTTTAATAGGACTATTTTCTATTTTTTCTATTGCTTTTTGTATCCTCTTTACTCGTGCATCATATTCGTCCATTTTTAATTGAGCCAACGAAGTTCCAGTATAGCTCCATAAAAAATCAGAAATTGCCTCTTCATACCCAAATAAATACCATTCATTAACACTCCCGGATTTTTTCCTAAGGGTCTTTGACAAAATAAAGTGAACTTTTATATACTCTTCTTACCATAATA
>CAYIHC010000104.1:0-4083 GCA_964363105.1 Candidatus Woesearchaeota archaeon
CATTTCTTTAATTGCCTCGGGTGGTGTATCCAGTTTAGAGGATTTAAAAAGGTTGCGGTGAGAAAATATATGTATGAAAATAACCCAAAAGTTCGTCAAACCAGTGTTAGGCAGGAAGTTTTTGAGCCACCATAACTACGGAATATATTTGCGTTAATGCCTTCGTCTAATACGGAGTATTAAACGAAGTTTTTGCTTACTTTATCTAGAAAAGTTTTTATGTAATTAGATTCATTTACTTCCATAATGGCTAATAATAAACCAAAATCTGAAACACTTGACTTAATATACAAAGAAGTCAAAGACAGGTTAGATTCTCAACTTAATTCTATATCAGATTTGGATAAAAAAGCCATAACTACTATTGGTTTTGTAGGTATTGTAGTAGGATTAATTTTAAAATGGTCAGAAACACTTTTGTCAATTAAGAGTAATAAGATGTATCTTTATATCTTATCTTTGATAAGTATCATTTTATTTTTAATATCCATATCTTTTGCATTGATTGCGTTTAAAGTAAAAGGCTACAGGAGGGACCCTAATCCTATAAAATTGGTGGAGCATTATTCCTACAAAAAGAAATATGAAGTATTGGAGCAAATAGTTGATAATTTAGCAGAGTCACATAAAGAAAATGACACTAGCCTATTATTTTTCTTTTTAGGATTAATATCATACAGTTTTTTCATTATATTTTATACAATTTATGGGTGATGTTAATGGGTGAAAATAAAGAAAAAAGTGAAATAAAGTTGGTGAAAGCTGATCCTAATTTGAAAAGCTATGAACAGCTAAGTCAAAAAGATAAGGTATTGAATCCAGATCCACGATTAAAACAAATATCTATTAGAAGTTTGGAAGAAACAGCAGAAACTTCTCCAAAAGAAAGAACATTGATGGTGGATAAGAAGTTACGGAATATAGAATTTAAAGAGCAAAACGAATCACAGCAGTAAAATTAAATCATTTCTAAATTAATATAACCAAAACATTTATATATGTGATTACTTCGTGTGTTTTAAGTGGTTAAATATATATAAAGCTGTGCATTAATTCAATGCATGGACAAGCAAGTGGTTAAAGGGATAAGTTTAATAAAGAACTCAGATTACAGAAAAAGGATTTTAAATAGCCTAAGTGATGTTAATTACCTCACGCCTTCAGAAATTGCTGAAAAAACAAAAATTAGGCTGAATCACGTGAGTAATTTTTTAAATGACCTCAGAACTAATGGCTTAATAAAATGCTTGAATGATAGTGAAAAAAGAGGAAGATTATATCAAATAACAAATTTAGGAAAAGAGGTTTTAAAATATGAGTCAAATATCGTTGCTGAATAAAGAAAGACAAACAATTCTGCATAAGCCTATTATATATAAGCAACGAATCAAAAAACTGGATATTATTTTAAGTAAATCTTATTTAAAAAGAGAACATGAAAGATATAATAATGCCCAAATTCAACCTAAAAGAGATAATTGGGATTTTACAGGATTAAAGATAACACAAAGACAATACAATGTTCATTCTTTCCACCATTATACTGCTAAATTTATACCGCAGATACCACAAAACATCATCAAACAATTCAGAAAAAAAGGGGACGTTGTTTTTGATCCTTTTTTAGGCTCAGGAACTACAATAATAGAAGGTAAATTAATAGGTCATCCAAGTTATGGAATTGAAATAAACCCTTTGTCAATAAAAATAGCCAATTCAAAAGTTAATTTAATCAATTTTAATGTTCTTAATAATTTCTTAAAATGGTTGTCATTCAAAGCTAAATTTAAAGATGAAAAAATAGAAGATGTATCTTTATTTAAAGGCAGTGAAGAATGGTTGAGAAAAGATATTCGTTTTGCAATTTATAACATACTAGAAAAAATAAAAAATTGTGACGATAAAACAAAAAATTTTATTGAGATTGCTTTGTCCTCGCATTTAAAAGGAATTAGTAATGCTATGATGCACAGAACTATACCCACTCTTCCAAAATCCTCAGTCTATGTAGACAGAAAGCACTACGACAGGAAAATAGACAACAACAATAGAGAGCTTAATGTTTATTCCAGAGTTTTATCAAAATTGGTGAGAATGAGGGCTGCATTAGAATATTTACATTTACATGATGGAAACACTCCAGCTATCCCTATTTTAGGAGATAGTAAAAATTTGTGCCAACAACTTGACGAAGAAGGGATCAATGAAGTAAATATTGTTGTAACAAGTCCACCTTACTGGAATGCACAAAACTACCAGCAATTACATAGTTTATCAATAAAACTATTTGAACTTAAAGAACCTGAGTTTAATGAGATTGGAAGAGATAAAAAATCTTATATGAAAGATATGGAAAAGGTTGTAAATCAGCTATCCCAAGTAACAAATGGTACTTTTGCATTTGTTATAGGAGAAGATACTAGCGAAGAAAAACTTCATGAACAATTATTTGATATGATTCTATCTCAAGGATTTAAGCAACATAAATCAGTGAGAAGGGAATTGTCAAATCAGGTAGGATTTACGAAAAGCATTCCACATGAATGGATTTATATATTTAAGAAATAATTAATTTAAACTATTTGCCGCTTCTTCTAGCAAATCTTTTGTTATTCTATTTAAATTTCTCTCTTCTTTCAATTCAATCGCTTTTCTCACTATATCATAAACTTTCTTTTCTTTATTAATTTCTTGTTCCAAAGCAATCTTAGCAAGATATTTTTTCGCATCACTGCTGGAATTTATATTAAAAGCATTTTTAAGTAATTTTCCAGCTATAACTGCATTCTTCTCAGCAATTTTATCTATAATTTTTTCCGAAGAATTAAATACTCTTAAGTACTTCACTTTAGCTTCATTTATAATCTGTTGATTTCTGCAAATTGTTATTGTTTCAGTATTTTCCCGCCAAAAGCCCGCAGTTTTCTTGAATCCTAAATTCATATTATTAAGGTTGATGGAAGTTAAAGCGACTAACTTATCAGTAATTATGAATTTTGCATGTAAATCTTCAAGTGTAGTATTTAATTCTATACCTGTGCCTAACAATTCTTTCATAAAAATTTGTATTCTATCTGAAAAGTCCATGCTGGTATAACCTGTCAATATTTTGACATCAATATCTTTAAATTTAATCTTTTTCAAAAAATTAGGAAATTCCTTGTCAGTAAAGCTTTCAGTAGAAATATAGACAAATTCTTCTGCTTCGTCAATTAATTTCATAATAAGGTTCCTTCCTCTACAATCAAAGGGAACAACATATAGTTTTTCTTCTATTTCTGTATTTTCAGGGCAAAGTTCTGGAGGGTAATGTAATATCCAATTTCTCCCATGTACACTTGCTTGTATGCTTCTAGGAACTTGAAAAACTTCAGAAACTCTAGGATTACTTGTGTCCAAAATTTTCTGTCTAATTGCACCATCATAACCATTATTTGGGATTATAAATAAATTCTTTAACTCCTCGAATTTATTGTTAAATTCTTCAATTTTATTTGCTTGGTTATTGAATACTAAAATTGCATCAAGTTCTGGATTGTTGGTTAAATTTGCAGATAAGCTTATTGCAGATTTATCTGTAACCATGAATTTACCATGGAAAGAATACCATCTACCAACTGCTGTAGTGGTTCTTTCTGGATCACCCACATTCCACTTACAAAAGTGCAAATTTGCGCCAACTCTTCTTAACTCTTCCAACCTTTCTGTTACTTGTTGCCTAACATCATCATTAATGCTATCATAAGGCAAAGTTAAGACTTCTACGGATACTCTATTTCTTACTTTATCTATTAGCTTGTTGATAATTTGAGTATTATGCAATTGAAATATAGCTATCTTTACGTAAGAATCTGCTTCATCAATTTGTTGAGCTACTTGGTTAATAATTGAATTGCTAAAATCAAATCTAGTCATAATCTATCTAAGAATTGACACAACATATTTAATCTTTTAACACATACTAATAATAATATAAACACGAAACTGGATATAAGCAAAAACTACGGCAGTAACGCATTTGGTGGCTCAAAAACTCTTCGCTCACTTCGTTCGCTCGGTTCGCCCACTTTGTAGGCTCACTCG
>CAYIHC010000105.1:0-3998 GCA_964363105.1 Candidatus Woesearchaeota archaeon
TGCAAGGAGGGCTTTAGAGTTATTGAGAGTTGCTGGTGAGATTGCTGAAAGGAAGAATGAAATTAAGATTGTAACAAAACATATAGATATGGCTGAAGCAAAGATAGAAAGAGATAAAATAATAGATATTATAACTACTCAACCTAAACAATTTAAAATAACTTTATTTTCTATTTTAGAGTCAGAAGGAAATAAACCTGGTAGAGTAAGAACTGGTGAAATATATGAACAATATAAGGAAAATTGTAAACGGTGTTTTGTAAAACCATTAACGCAGAGGAGAGTAAGTGATATTATAGCTGAATTAGATATGTTAGGGATAATTAATGCAAAAGTGATAAGTAAGGGGAGAGGTGGAAGGACAAGAGAGATTTGTTTAGCTGTTCCGAATTCAAATATTCCTAAGATGCATGAATGTTTAAAAGAAGGTTTAAATCTTTAAAAATGGATATAAAAGATATTTTAAGGAAAGGGTATTTAGTAAGTCCTAGTTTAATGAGTAAGACAGCACTAATAGAACAGGTTTTTGAAAAGATTCCTAAAGGGGTTACTGTTATAAATGAAACTTTAATAAATCAACTACTTAGTCCTGTTAAAGAGGATGTTATTGTTGATTATCCTGTTGATATTTTAAAAAATTATTCTGGTTTTATGAAGAAAAGAGAAGTAGATGACTTTGTTAATTATTTTAAAAATAGGTATACTACTATAAGTGAAATGTTAAAGGGAAGGACAGAGCTACAAAATAGTCTCAGTATAAGGCGTTTTTTAGGTGGTCAGAACAAAGATGTGAGTTTTATTGGAATTGTAGTAGATAAAAGAGTAAGCAAGAATGGTAATATACTGGTTCAATTAGAAGATACTACGGGAATTGTAACTGCTATTATTACTAAAACTAAAACGGATTTGTTTAAATTAGCGAATGATATTGTAGTTGATGAGGTTATAGGTGTTACAGGTGCTTGTAATGGAAATTTTGTTTTTTGCAATAGCCTTTTTTATCCTGATGTTCCTATAAGCAACGAATTTAAGAAATGCGGTGATGATATTTATGCTGCTTTTATTTCAGATATACATGTAGGAAGCAAGATGTTCTTACCAAAACCACTTAATAATTTTATTCAATGGATTAATGGAAATTATGGGGATTCTTACAGTAGAGAACTAGCTAGTAAAGTAAAATATTTATTTGTTGTAGGGGATTTAGTTGATGGTGTGGGGATTTATCCTGAACAAGATCGTGAGTTAGAGATTAAAGATGTAAATTTACAATATGAAGAATGTAGTAGATATTTAGATCAGATAAGAAAAGATATTAAGATAATTACTTGTGGTGGAAATCACGATGCTTTGAGGTTAAGTGAGCCTCAACCTATGTTGGATAAAGATTATGCAAAAAGTTTATATGAAATTAAAAATATGCAGATGGTAACTAATCCAAGTTACGTAAACATTCATAAAAAAAATGGTTTTCCAGGATTTACTGTTCTAATGTATCATGGGTATAGTTTTGATTATTATATTTCCAATGTTGAAAGCATTCGTTTAAATGGCGGATATGATCGGGCTGATTTAGTTATGAAGTTTTTATTACAGAAAAGGCATTTAGCACCGAGTCATTCCAGCACTTTATATATACCTGATATTAAGGAAGATCCATTAGTTATAAAAGATATACCTGATTTCTTTGTTTCAGGACATATACATAAGATGAGTGTTGGGTTTTATAGAGGGATAACTACTCTTTGTAGTAGTTGTTGGCAGGGTAAAACTATTTTTCAAGAAAAAGTTGGACATCATCCTGAGCCGGGAAGAGTTCCTTTAATTAATTTAGGAACGAGAGAAGTTAAAGTTATGAAGTTTTGTGACTAAATTTTAATTTGTTGTTGAAGGATAATTTTGAAGATGAATTGAACAAAGGGAAGGAGAAGTCACCCTTTTTTGCTCTTTGTGTTTGTTTTAAGGGTGATTGGAATTAATTGGTGTTATACTCGTCGATCTATGAGTGAGGAATAGAATCAGTCTGATAAAATTTTCCGAACAGGGCGGGGGAACAAGGAGCGTTAGCGACGAAGAGTTTTTGAGTTGTTGTAGCTCTAGGCTCTGCAAAAAATGAAGAAACTAATTCATTTCTGCACAGAAAGTCGTTGTTTATTTTCTTGTGTCGGAGTTTTTCAGTGTATAGTTAGTCGTGGGGGCGGGCGTTAGTCAGTTTTTGTCTGATCGTCTTGATTTTATCATTTGTCAGGTTCTCAATGACTTCTTCCATCTTTAGAACAAAGTTTCGTGCAGTTGCTGAGTCTGTTTTTAGTTTTTCTTTGTCTATTTGTTCGGTCACATAATATTGAGTATCCACTCGTAAATCTTTTGCCAGTAACAGTTCCCTATATAATTCCTCTTTTATAATTTTCTCATCAACAAAAATAAAGTGCATTAATGAGATAGTGCAATCGTGAATTTCTGACTTTACGCCGCATTTTTGAAGTAGAGCATATAGAGCAAAATAACGGGAATAATATGCTGTCGTGGTTATCCAATCAATTTCATCTTTCTCAATAGCTGAATCAAGCATATTTAGTGCACTCTTTGCTTTTTTGATGTAGGCATTGCATAGATTATTGTTTGGTTCTTCCATCTTAATGCCTCGCTTCTGTTTCCAGCACCAAGAAACATGGCTTTTGGGATTTTTATCCTCTGATTTCATGATAATACCCCCACAATGCATTAATGAAAAGATCTTGGTTGTGTAAAATAAAATGATATTTTAAGATTTCAATAATTAAAGCATCTTTTTTTCGTAATCCATTCTCAAATTTCTGGATAGTTGCAGTTTTAAGATTAATGATCTTCCCGTAGGTTTTTCCGATGGACTTTATTTTTGTGATTTCAGTTTCTTTTAGTTCCCCTAAATAGAAAAGGTCAATATCACTATCTTCTTTGAATGTTTTTTTAGCATAAGAACCAAACAGGATGAATGATCCTGAAGGATTAAGTTTTGAAATTTCTAACATTACTTTTTTAATAAGGAATACTTGTTCTTGATAGAGTATTGATTCTGCAAGTTCGCTTATACTGAGATAATTTTTGGTGAGAATATTGTCGAAGTTTAAAGTGTAAACTTTGTTTTTCCCAATGGTTTTAGCAACAAGAATTTTATCTCTTTCTAAAGCGTTAAGATGGGGTAAAAGAGTTACGTGGCTTTTCTTGGTTAAGTTAGCCATTTCTCTAGTATGATATTGGGCTAAGTAGTTTGAACGAAAAAGGCTCAAAATTCTAAGTTTATTATCGGTTGTTTTATCTACCATATGGTATGAATAATTACCAGTAATATAAAAATGTTTCGTTTGGTTATGTAACTCCTATGAAAAGACGGCTGTGGGACAGGGGTTGTCTAAAAACAAATTCTAATTCCATGGAATTAAAATGTCAGTTAAGTTTCACAAAAGCCGAAGGCTTGAGGGCAAGGAAAAACGGAGCGAAGCGGAGACCGATGGATAGTGCAACGATTTTTTGCGAAGCAAAAAAATCCTGAAGAGTTGAGAATTTGTCCGTTAAATTTATATAACTGAAAGGATTATCTAATTGTATGGGAGAACCAACAGATATCGGCAGTCCAATAAAGGAATTTATTAGTTCTGCGATTACTCAGATTAAAGATGCTTTGCCAGAAGATGCAAGAGTGGATGGTATTATCAACATCGAAATGTCCACAGTTTTGCAAAATGAAAAAGGTGGCGGAATAAGAATTGAGGTTCTTAATTTTGGAGCAAAAGTATCTGAAAATCAAGTTCAAAAAATCACAATTCCTATAAGAATTCTAACTGAATCTGGCAAAGCTGTAGAGCAGGCTTTGAAGGCTAAAGCAGAAGCAGAACAAGCGACTGCCGAAAAAATAAAGAAACAGATGAGTAGATAGGGCTCGTTCTTAATTGAAACTAAGCGGTGTTAGTTTTACCCGAACACATAAGGTGTGAGGGCAAAGATTTAACTTCGTTAGA
>CAYIHC010000106.1:0-1962 GCA_964363105.1 Candidatus Woesearchaeota archaeon
TCCAGTTTTTTTGAGAATAGGTTACGAATGCAATGACCCCACCCATGCATATAACCCCCAAGAGTTTATTGATGCATGGAGATACATTACAAAAAAAATTAAAGAGCATACTGCTGAAAATATTGCTACTGTCTGGTCTGTCTGCACAGCTTTTAATAGAGATATAAATGAAGTTATGGCATACTATCCAGGGGATGTTTATGTTGATTGGTTTGGAAATGATTTATTCGGAGTAAAGCATTTTACAGATACAAATAATCCAAAAATAATAACAGAAGATTTTTGTAGAGAATCGGAAAAACACAAAAAACCCATGATGATCTGTGAATCAAGCGCAGCAAGAGTTGGAGTATTAAATGGAAAGGAAAGTTGGGATGAATGGTTTAAGCCATTCTTTAAATGGATACACGAACATCCAATTGTAAAAGCATTTTGTTATATCAATTGGGACTGGGGGGTTGATTGGAATCAACCAGAATGGGGTAATTGTAGGATTGAAGAGAACGAAGTTGTTAAAAAGAGGTATATAAAAGAAATAAGTAAGGCTTGTTACATCAATTATAAAAGTGGTGGGCTAAAATGAAAAACATTTTGATTGTCTCTTTAAATTCCGGGGGAACAATGGGACATGGTAGGATAATTACCTCTTTAGCTAACGGCTTAGTCAAATACAAAAAAAATGTTACAGTTGTTTCAGAAACAGATTACTCTCACTTTTTTAATCTTGACAAAGGAGTAAAAAATATTATCTTGCCTGAAACTAAACATGTTAACTATACCCTTGGTGGAATGCATAGTTACAAACAAAAAGACAAGATTCTAGAAATTTGCGAAAAGAAAAAAGCTAATTGTATCTTCTTCTCTACATTTTTTGATTTAGAGCTAGTAAACGAAATTAAAACGAAAGGAATTAAAGTAATTCTCTTGAGCTATCCGATTAGGGATACATTTCGTAAAGCACTTATAGTTAACAAAGTCTATAATGTATTCGATAAAATAATCTCCCTCTATGATCCTTCAGTAAATGAAAAAAAATTAGAAAATGAAATAATTGTCAATCCTTTAAATATTGTTAGGAATATTCTATCAAAAGAAAGTGAGATGGACATTGTATTAACTTATGGTGGGGGTGGGAGACCTTCATCCAGAATATTCCTTAATAAAACGTATGGTGCATTAAAACCGATTCTCAAAGAGAAAAAGTTAAAAGTAACTTTGATTAAAGGAAATTCAAAAAATAAAGAAAACAATAAAGAAATAAAATCTATTGAATGGTCTAAAAAATTTGAAGGTATAATAGCCTTTTCTAAGATAGTTATCTCTGAAGCAGGGTATTTTACAATGCTCGATTTAATTAATTATAATAAGTTTGCAATTTTTATTCCAGGTAAAAGAATAATAGATAATCAAGAACTAAGAGCAGTAATACTTGAAAAATGTGGGATTGGGAAGATATTTTTCCCTTTCGAAAAAAAACAAAAATTGACAAAATTGATTAAAGAATCACTTAACAACCCGAGCAAAGACCATACTTCCACCTTTGATAAGGTAAAAAGAAAATTTGCTAAATACAAAGATCTAATGTCTGTTGTTTTGAAGGAGTTACAATGAAAGTAATGTACATTTGTGGGATGTATTGTCCATCACACGGTGGAGCTGAAATAAGTATGTATAGCCTTCTTAAGCGTTTCAAAGAAGATATGGGTTGGGATGTTATTGCAGTAACTGATTCACGATACGAAATTACAAAAGGTAATGAGAGATTTAACAAGGTAAGAATTGAAACCATCAACCACAACACAAGATTTGAAGAAATAGATAAACTTATCTTCAGTTTTAATCCCGATGTAATATTAACCCAATTAATGTGGAGTGACATTGCTTTGAAGTTAGCAAGAAAATATAAAATTCCTTCAATTATGCGTGTTTGCAAAATACCCTTGAATCTAGATTTAAACGAGG
>CAYIHC010000106.1:1972-3919 GCA_964363105.1 Candidatus Woesearchaeota archaeon
TTATGTTAAAAAAAACTGGAACCGAGAAGCCATAATTATTATGCCACTTGTAGAAACAAAGGATTATATTATCTCAAATAAAGAGTTTAATCCCATAGATAATGAATATATTGTTATGTTTAATCCCCTAGTAAGAAAAGGCGGTAAGATCTTCAAAGAAATAGCAAAGAACCTACCTAATAAAAAGTTTGGAACAGTCTTAGGATGGTCTTCTCTAAAGGATAAACCCTTATCAAATAAATTTTCAAGCGAGTACATTAAAAGGATAAATGAGTCAGAAGGTTCATCATTTGATGGTTCACTACCCGAATATGTTGATTTTAGTGACTGTTCCAATATTGAAATCTTTAAATCGGAAGATGATGCAAGGGTTATTTATGAGAAAACAAAAATTCTACTTGTTCCTTCTCAATGGGAAGAAGCATTTGGGAGAGTTGCCATTGAAGGAATGGTAAATGGTATCCCTATAATTGGAAGTGACATTGGTGGCCTAAGAGAATCTATTGGTAAAGGTGGAATTTTATTAGATAAAATGGATATTGGGGAATGGGTTAAAGAAATTTTAAAGTTTGATAATTTGGATTATTATAAAAAGATATCAAAAAAGGCAAAATATTGGGTTAGAAAAAATTATTCTGAAAGCAAAATTCTTGAGGCGAGTGTTAATCTAATTAAAGAAACAGTTAATTCAACTAAAAATTAAGAGCAATTAAAAAATCGCTTACTTTTCTAAATTCTTTTATCATTTTGACCAATAAAATAAAAATATTTAAAGTTTCCAGTTGGAGTATCCAAGAAAAATTCTCCTGATTCAACCTCTTTAAAATTAATGTTAAATGAGTTTGGTAAATGCCTATCAATACATATAAACCATCCTCTTTCGGCAAGCTTACTTTTTATTTTCTTTAAAATATTATCAAGTTCTTTTTCACTATTATAATACAAAGACATGCTACAGATTATAACTTTATTGTCATTATATCCAAAATCTTCATTCATATCTCCCTTTATAAATTTACAGTTATCCAGTTCCTTCAATTTCTTTGCAACATTTAAGCACTCTTCAGAAATATCTACTAAAACAATATTATTATACCCGTTTTTTACGAGCTCTACCGCAACGATACCAGTTCCTGCCCCCAAGTCAATTATTTCTGTCTCTGAGGGTATATCATACTTTCTTAGAAAATTCAAAATAAATTCAGCTATTTTCTTATTCTGAGGTACCATCTTATTATAATTTTCAGCAATTTCATCATAGTAGTTTTCATAATCACGGCTATCGCTTACAAGAGGGAAAAAGTAATTCTCAAAATATCGCCTATACCAAAAAGACTCTTCGTTTATAGTAATCTTAACAAATTGAACATTCTTCGACATATCATTAAACTCTAACCATGAGGGTCTTTTCTTGTTATTTAAGTCATACCTAAAAGAATAATCTTTATCTGGTACCGTGGAATGATACAATCTATGAAGTTTTATCATAATCTTTAAACATTATTCTAATTTAAAAGGGTTACGGGAACATTTTGTTGCAAAACAAAAGAAGTAGAGTTTAACTCTGAAGTTGGATTCAGTGAAGTCAAATTTTCAAAAGGTGGAAGTTTTAATATATAATCAACTTTTAATTCTGTTGTTGAAGGATTATTCCTTTGAATAATAATGGACTAACTTTTCAATGTTACTTTCAATTTTATCTTCTGTAATGCCGCAACCATTTCTCCAACTACAAACATGATTTCCGTTACTATCTCTCTTAAATTCTGCAATAAATGGATAATTAACATCCCCCTCGATTTTAAACAACTTAGAAAAGCTACGCCAGTTATTGTCAGAGCCGAGATCATGAACTTCAACAACTAAATACCCCAATTGCTTTAGTCTTTCACTTGTTTTTAAAAAAGTAGTTGCTCCGTTAATCCCCCCGAAATAATAGTTAAAAAT
>CAYIHC010000107.1:0-3869 GCA_964363105.1 Candidatus Woesearchaeota archaeon
CGCCTGATTGTTTCCTTACATTTCTTGTTTCAATCCCCATAGTATCCAAATTCAAGGCAACAATAGCTGATAATAAACCGCCTGCATAAGCAGAGAATGAATCAACTTTAAAACTTACTTCATTCCCTTTATCAACAAAAGGAACATTTGCCTTTTTCCAGTTTAAGCAGTTAAATCCACCCAAATTAAATTTCTCACATTTATATATCGTTTCCACAATTCCAAATTTAGGTAAGCTGACCGTAGCATTTTCCAATTTTACATTAGGAATATAAACAACAGGGGTTTTTATTGTCCTGTTCTCAGTCGTATCAATAAAAACAGATACTTTGGTTGATTTTACCCCGCTTAAATTTAATTCAGTATCATTCGCTTCAATGGATAACATTTTATTGTCAACAACAGAATCAGTTAATATATTTCCAAATTTATTCTTAACAATTACATCCACATCTTCAGGCTTTAATTCATTAATATCAAAAAATCCAGCATAAGTCCCAGCTGAATTAACTTCAAATTTCAAAGAATTATCACTTTCAATAAATCTTATGTTTGTCTTTTCCCATTCTCTACACTTAAATCCACCTATATCAAATGAAGAACATTTCATTATAGAAGTTACAGGATTAATTTTATCTAATATAATCATAGCATTATTAATATTTAAATCATCAAAAGAAACAACAGGAGTTGCTATTTTCTCATCAGATACATAATCCAGATACACAACAGCACTTTCAGGTAAATTTACTAAACCAATAATCAAATTAAAAGAAGAATTTTCTAAGCCTAATTTTAATTTTTTATCTTCTAAATCATAAAACCCCAAACTTACACCTAATTTATTTTTAAGTTCAACCTTTAATTCAGATCCAACAGCTAAACCAGTAATTATATTTCCTTTAAAAAAGCTATTTGATAATCTTCTTGTCCCTTCTTCTTCACTAAAAGAAGTTAATATAGATATTCCTGCCTGTAAAATCAGTAAAACTACAAAGCAAATTGCAGCAATCTTTATTACATTACTCAATCTAACCCCCTTTTTACACCCATTCTTTTCCCTAAATTAAGTAATTTCCAATCTTATAAAGTTAATTATACCAAAATTGCAATGTCCAAAATAGAAAAATAGAAATAATTAAATAGAGAGATTGTTTTATCCGTAAAATGATAAACAAGAAAGGTGCAATACAAAAAACATTAGGGATGGGTGTTTTTATAGGGATAATTGGTTTTATAATAATGGCCTTTGGTTCAGCAGTAGACAATCCTTGGTTAATGAGGGGGGGCATAGTTGCAGTAACATTTGCAACTTGGTTAGTAACATGGAAATAGATGTAATAAAACTTATAATAGCAGGAATATTGTTTGGCAGTTTGTTTTTAATTAAACAAAAGTATAGGTGGGTAATTGGATTGATATTAATAGCTTATTTGGTAATGATTGGAGCAAAAATAATATAATTAAAAAGAGATTTAATTGACTAACAAAATGAATCAAATAATATCTATCTTGTTACTGATAATATCTTTTGTTAATGTTATCCTAATAGGTATTTTTACAGTTAAAAAGAGAATGATGTCGCATTCGCTTTGGCCTTTTTGCAGATATTATTAACGACATTAGGCTGAAATATTAGTAATATCTTGATAAAAAAGATTGAAGTTAATATTATCTACAAAGAGATTGGAGTATATTGTTAAGTTAAAGAATGTTTAGAAAATGAGAAAAACATAATGACCAAATTAACGATTTCATTGATATACGCCTAATTGTTAGTTTTAAGGAAAGTATTGAGTTTCCATGGCTTAAATTTTTAGGGAACATAACTTCAATATTTAATCAAGTGGTAAAGTTTGTTGAACACTTTCTTTTAACAATGACCACCTAATCTTTGAATCCGCTTTCCAGAATTTATCTTTTCCGTTCTTTCTTCTTAGGTAAACACAACCAACACTTTCTAAATCTTTGATATATGTTGAAATATTAGAACGAGGAATTTTAAGTTTATCTGATAACGCCTTATTTGTAATTTCATTGTGTTTGACAATTTCATCTAAAACTTCTCTCGCTTTTGGAGTTAGAGAAATTAAATATCTTTTTTCCAATACATCCTTTAAAGTTCTCGCAAGTTTATTCCTATCAAGTAATATCGGTCTTTCTGAAGTAGTATGGAATATAGCCGTTGATAAACTGTTTAATATGTCTCTTATGTTGCCATCCATCAAGTTGTATAATACTTGTAAGCAATCTTCAGTGTATGGATAAATTATGTTATAATCCTCAGAAATTCGTAAAGACTCAAATCTTTTTTTAATGATTTGCTTAATTTCCTCATAACTAAGTGTTTCTATATTGAAGGGTGTATCCGTTAATATTGAAGAAAATCTTGGAACGCTTTGGGGTATTGAATAAGCTGTCAGATTCCCAATAAAAATAAAATGAACGCCCTTTGTCTGAAAAAAATCTCTTAGACTATCGAAAACATATCTAATTTTTCTTTCTGACATCAATTCTAAGTTATTATAATGAATTATTACTTCTTTCTTGGTATGGTCATTTATTTTTTCTACGATTTCATTAAAGAATTGATATAAACTATAAGAAGATAATCTTTCTGTTTCTCTTTGTTCTGAACTATAACTACCCCCAAAACCACCGACAGAAATACCGACATTAGCATAAAATTTTCCAATTTCAAACAAACTTTCAAGTTTTTTAAATAAATTTTCAGATATCGGTTTTTCTTTGATTAATTTTAAGGTTGAATAAACAGCAGAGAGGGTATTCAGGATAAAATCATCAGCATTCCATTCTTCTTGAACTGTTATCTCTTTAAAATGGGTAAAAAACCCTTGTTCAAAAGCCGAACTTCTTACTACATTAACAAAGGAGGTCTTACCTATACCTATATCCCCATAAACGAATGTTCTTGAACCACCTCTTGAACCAAAGATCTTACTTAATCGCATTATATGTTCACTTCGCCCTACAAAAGAATCAATAGGTATTTCTCCACCAATGACTAGAATTGGAGATGTTGAAAAAGGATTTTCTCTAACACCATATAGTTCCCAGATGTTTTTCAAAGAATCGTTATTTTGCATATTCCCTTATTACGCTTCATAGTTTATAAATATTTCTATAATTATAACAAAGGATATATCTAAGTTAAAATTTGTTATAGATATTACTATAATTATCACATTATAACTATGCGGAAATAATACACAAAATTCAAAAGAATCTACTTCTTAAAACGAAGTCTAAAACTCACACTCTCTTTTTAAGAGATTCATTAGATACAACTAAGCGGGTCTGACTTTCATTCCCTCAAAATTAGAGAAAGGATACAATAATAAGACAACCTCTTTATTTATCCAAACATCATCCGATTTATTATCCCAGACTTCTTTTAAAGATTTTTCACTAAACTCCAAAATATCCTTAAAACCATCTTTTACAGCCTTCTCTATAGAGTATTATTTATTTCTTTTAATTTGTCTTTTAACGTAACCTCAACTATACTTTGCTTACCTGGATCCAGAATTACATGCTCAGCAATCCTGTATAAAAGATCAGGACGATTTAGAATTTTTTCAATTGCTTTTTTTAACAAAAGCGTTGGAATAATTGTCCTATCACTATACGTCATCAAAGCATATAAATCACAGGCATCCTTATTTTCCTTATCTGCCTTATCACGGGCAAATATTGCAGTGCACTTTAATGCAACTAGCGTATCAATATCCGCAACAAAAAAATCCTCTATTTTAACAAAAGATATTCTTTTTAATGGCTCTATATCCCACCAGCTTCCCAATAATTTTGTTTCTTAATATAAAAACAAGAAAGAAAACATTTCCTTT
>CAYIHC010000108.1:0-3843 GCA_964363105.1 Candidatus Woesearchaeota archaeon
TGAGTCGTTTTTCCATTTATTATCGATTTGTGTAGAAATATCAACATGATAAAAGTTCTCATATTCCTTCAATTTCATTAGTCTAATGGGTTCTCATTATATAAAACTATTTCTCTTTCTTTATATGGCTATCAAAAACAATACTTTTTGGTTTCCAGTCCTTCGGGATAGTATATTTTTCATTTAATAAGATGGCTCCATATAGCAAAAAAAGAAGTAGCTTAAATTTTAATTTTTCAAATCCGCAACCTTTATAATCCTTTAATCTCAACCTTTTAATTATGAGACAACCAAAAGAACAAAGAGTAGGTGTTTTTGTTGATGTTCAGAATCTATATTATTCAGCAAGAAACATATACAAATCTAAAATAAACTTTAAAGAACTATTAAAAGTAGCTGTTAATGGCAGAAAACTAGTAAGAGCTATAACTTATGTTATCAAAGCAGATGTTGCTGAAGAACATACTTTTTTTGGAGCTTTAGAAAACATTGGTTTTGAAGTTAAAGCTAAAGATTTGCAGATATTTGTAGGTGGTTTCAAAAAAGGGGACTGGGATGTCGGCATTGCAATGGATACTATAGAACTAGCTCCAAGACTAGACACAATTGTTCTAATCTCAGGAGATGGCGATTACATTCCATTAGTCCAGCATTTGCAAAGAGCTCTAGGTTGTAGGGTAGAAGTAATGGCTTTTGGTAAATCCTGTTCATCAAGATTAAAAGAAGAAGCAGATGAATTTATAGATATGGATAATCAATCAAGATATTTAATAAAAAGAGAATCAAGAGATATACGACAAGAAGATTAAAAAGAGGTGATATTTATTTTAAAACAGAAAGCACTTCCTCATAAAGGAGGATCTTATATTTACGGAATTAATCTAAACAAAATAGAAAGTTTATGTAATAACGGATTAAAAAATCTAAAATCTTTTCTTATTTCAGCTTTTGATAACTGCCCGAATAATTTATTTAATTCTGGTCCAAGAAGCAGCCAGTTAAAAATAAAATTAAATAATCTAAATCTAACAGAAATAAAAAATCATGAAATATCACTATTAACAAAAGAATCATTAAATAAATACAATAATTTTTTCAGAACACCACATTCTAAGGTTCAGATGTTTATGTTGGAAAATGATAAAAATACAATAGCCATGGAAGTTCCTCTTTGGTTATATCCCAACGAACTTAATGATTATGAAAAAATATTTAATTCAAAAGAAGCCTTAACAGGCCATATTGATTTATTAAAAGTAGATGATAACTTAGTTTGGATTTGGGATTTTAAGCCAAAGGCCCATGAAGAAGAATTCGCCTCAACACAGGTTTATTTTTATGCTTTAATGCTTTCAAGAAGAACAAATATTCCCTTGGAAAAAATAAGATGTGGTTATTTTGATGAATTCAACACCTATGTTTTTAAACCAGAAGAAAAATTCATAAAAGAAATATCAGATTCTAAGGATTTGTTTGACTTTGTTTAATTGGGATATAACTTTTAATCAACCTTTTTTAAAGCTTTAATCTTACTTAAATAATTTTTGTCACCGCCACCATTATACCTATTTAAAGCATCATCCCAGCTTCTCCATCCAGAAACATAAACTTCTTCTGTAGCTTTTTTATACTTAACAACCTGCCCAATCTTTAATTGTCTTGGATCTGTTTTATTCAACTTCATTAAAGTATGCACAGTTGTTCTTAGTTTACCCGATATTTTTGCATAACTATCTCCACTCTGTATCTGATATTCTAAAACATCCCCTTCCCCTATAACTTTTAAATCATAAACAGCTGCCTTATGAATTAACCAACCTAACCCTGCAAATAAGCTTAAATCAGAATTCATCCCTGTTTGGCTATAATCCCCTTTTCCATTTCTCCTAATCGCAGGCTTTATATTTTCTATACTTGAAAAATCACCCAATACTTGTGTGTTTTCTTCCCTTCTTTGTAAAACACCTAAACCAGGATCTTCCCCATTTCCAATCTGCATAGGGTTATGTATCCATGCATTATTTGGATCCCCCCCAGCCTCTACCAATATCATTCTTTTAACAGTTTCATAATTAAGAGGCTTATATCCGCTTACATTTCTAAACTTTTCATTCCAAAAATCAACATTTTTCTTTATCCTTTCATCATGTATCTTAAAAGTATTAGCTTCAAAACCAGTAAAAACAGGAATCTTCTCATCTACAGCTAAAGCTTCTAATCCGCTTAGAGTTAGACCTACAACAACATTCTTTAAAAATCCCCTTCTGTTTATCATTAGCTTACAATACAAAAGTAGTTTATAAATCTTTCGCTACTATTAAGTTACAACATTTATTCAGTTTTTGCCTTTTTCTTAACAGGTTGTTCCTCTTTCTGATCTTCGCCAATAATCTCAATCTTACCAAACTTTCCAGCTGTTAACTGCTTCTCACCCTGAAAAACATTAACAAAACCATTACTTATCTTCACCTTATCTCCAACCTTAATCTTGTCGATTTCATCGTTCCACAAAGTCAGTTTAACATCTCCACTATCATCAGAAATCGTAGCATTAGCAACTCTCCCTGTTTTGCCAAACTTATTGAACTCTCTTACTTCCCCTATGTCTTTTACCTTTGCTTCTATTTCAACATTCCCTTGTTTTTCCCTTAATTCACTTATTTTCATCTTCTTACTAAAATTTAACCCCTTTTAAAGTTTTTTAAATTAAAAAAAGGCAAAACTTCCTTC
Source organism: Candidatus Woesearchaeota archaeon (assembly GCA_964363105.1). Taxonomy (GTDB): domain Archaea; phylum Nanobdellota; class Nanobdellia; order SCGC-AAA011-G17; family JACQNH01; genus JACQNH01. The sequence goes on from CAYIHC010000108.1 coordinate 2,731, forward strand.
ATAACTTTCTTTTTTGAACAATGTAGATATTTACTTAACTCTTCAGCCATCTCATATTTTGCTTTATACTTATTTTTCATAATCCACATTTTTAATAATCTCTCACCCCTTTTATAACTAACATATCCTTCACTTTTTCTGTTTTTGCTAAAAGCTATACCATGACTTAATAAAATTCTCACATAAACCAGAAATCTGTAATACTGCTGTCTCCTTATTCTTCCTTGAAAAACATCAGCCTTGCTCATGGATTCCAAAGCATTGTTTAATTCACTCCCGCTGTATTCTAGAGGTAAATTTTCTTCAATCCATAAAGGAACCTCTCTCAAATCTATATCTAAATTATTAAACGCTTCTTCTATGTTCTTTCTGTCTAAACTCTTAAACAAAACCCTCATCACATTAAATATAGTATCTTGACTGTCCCTATAGCTTATTCCATCAAAATTACCATCGGCAACAAAAGCAAATAAATCATTCAAAGCAGATCTCACATCTCCACCGCATCTTCTTGCAACTTCTTTTAAATTTTCATCAGTTAAATTTAGTTTATTCCTTTCTCTCACTTTTTTTAAAATATTAAACACTTCAAATACCCCTACAGAATTAAACTTAATAATTTTGCATTTTTTTCTTAAAGTTGCAAACTTTTTTTCATATATTTCGTTTCCGTCAGTAGCTGTAATTACTATGGGCCATCTGCTCTCAGGAATTATCTCTGCCAATGCACCTACTCCCCCTCTGTCTTCTTGCCCAGACATTCCCTCTACATCATCTATTAATATTACTCTTCCACCAAATAAACTTCCTTCTTTACAAGCTTTCCCAACAGAATCTTTTATGCTTTCTTCATCTCTAAAATCACTTGCATTTAACTCATACACATCATAACCTCTTTCTTGAGCTGATTTGTAAACAGAAATTGTTTTTCCAGTTCCGCTTTTTCCTATTATCATTAAAGCCTTTTTATTTGGATTTTTAATAAAACTTCTCAAAGAAATTATTTCTTTTTGTGGTATCTCATCTAAACTCTTAACTAAACTATCAAACATTTTTATGCCTCATTTAATTTTGAAAAACTTGCAATTAAGCTTTGTAATTGTATAAATGCAT
>CAYIHC010000109.1:0-3830 GCA_964363105.1 Candidatus Woesearchaeota archaeon
ATTTTTGTCTCTAAAACCTACTACCGTGCAAATTGCTATTGTTTCATTGTTTGTTTTTTCTATTTCTAATATCTGAGCTAAAATAGTTCCATGCTCTTTATGTTCAGCTTTAAGGTAATCTAGTTTTTTAGCTGGCTGCTCCAAAGAAAGTTTGAAATCCTTTGTCGTTGTTTTACCTATTATTTTTCCTAGCATAATATTTCTTTGTTAATGAATTCTTTTTAAGCTTTCTTAAATTTTTTATGTTTATTCACAACACATACATAGTAAAAAAGCTTTATATATAATAAAAACAAGTATAAATAAAGGAGGTGAGATTAGTGGCAAAAAAAGCATCAAATTTGAATAATTTAGCCTTAATCGGAAGATGGGCTTTTGTAATCGGCTTGTTGATTGCAATATTAAGCGGAATTCCTAGTTTTCCTGAATTTAAGGGAATAATGTTGTTATTGGGGATCATAGTTGGTCTTTTGAATATAACAGCTGTTGAAACAGGTCCGTTTTTATTGGCAGTTATAGCATTAATGTTAGCTGTTGGCAACCTTAATCTTAATTACAGCGGGGCCGTAGGAACAATATTAAGAAATATACTATTGTTTTTGTCACCAGCAAGCATTATAGTTTCACTAAAGGCTATCTATGTGTTAGCTAGAGGTTAAACTACTTTTTCTTTTTTATATATTCCAGATACAGAATATTTTTAATGTCGAATTCCTATTGTTTACCTTATGGAAAGAATATCTATTTTAATAAGTGGGAAAGTAACAGGTGTATTTTTTAGAGCTCATGTAAGAGACCTTGCGAGGGATTTAGGTATTAAAGGGTATGTTAAGAATACGCCTGATGATGATTTAAAGGTAATCGCTGAAGGAGATAAAAAGGCCTTGGATAAATTAACAAGCTTTTGTAAAAGAGGGCCTGAAAGCGCTGTTGTTGACAAAGTAAAAATCAAGAAAGAAGCATTTAAAAATGAGTTTGAGAATTTTACAATTGAATATTGATGGAATATGTTGGAATCTGTGTTAAAGGATTAGAGGATTATGTTGCTGAGTTTATTAAGGGTGTTAAATTAGATGATGGAAGGATTAAATTTAATTCGTTAAAAGATATTAATTATTTTGATTATGTCTATGAATTATTTGAAAGCTTTAAATTTAGTGATTTTGAAGATTTACTTGATAAATTAAAAAAGATTGAAATAAGTATAAAAGGAAGCTTTAGAGTAAAATGCAAAAGAGAAGGAGACCATGAATTTAGAAGCTTGGAAGTTGAGAGACAATTTGGAGAATTTTTATTTGATAAAGGATTTAAAGTTGATTTAAAAAACCCTGAAAATATTGTTTTTGTAGATATTGTTAACAATAGATGTTATGTTGGGTTGTTGAAGTTTTCTGATTTAAGCAGGAGAGATTATAGAGTAAAAGTAAATAAACAAAGTATAGATGGTTGTGTAGCTTATACTATACTTAAGATTGGAAATTTAAAAACCAGTGATGTTTTTGTTGATCCATTTTGTAAAGACGGGACAATATGCATTGAAGCCAGTTTGAGCGGATGTAAGAATGTTTTTGGTTTAGATTCTATAACCTCTAATGTGTTAGCAAGCAGATTAAATACTAAGATTGCTAATGCTAATATTGAGTTTATAGAAGGAGATTGTGGATGGTTAAGCACAAAATTTAAAGAGAAAGAAGTTAAAATATTAACAAGTTTACCTTTTTCATGGAGAGATTTGTCTAGTGTTTACAGGGAATTTTTTAAAGAGGCTAAGACTGTAGCTAAGGGAGATATAGTTGTTATTTCTGGAAATGATAAATTCTTTGAATTTTGTAAAAACTTTAAAGTTGTTAGAAAAGAATTTTTTATTGGAAAGATGAAATATTATTTAGGGATTTTATCATAGTAATAGTAATAAGAATATATTTTTAAACCTGTATACGGCTTAAGATTCTATGGATGTTGATATTTATGATGAGCTTTGTGATAAAGTATATGGTTTTGTAAAAAATGACAGGAAAATAATGTTTCTAACTAAAGAACAAATTAAACATCTTGATAATGGTCTTGAGGTTAGTGGAAATCTTATGGATAATGAGATGTGCAGAGATATAACCTTAAGATTAGGAGATAGAGATTTAGTAGATGATAATCTTTTTTCATTGAATTTAACATTGAAAAGGGATTGGAGAACTAAAGTTTCAAATGGAACATATTCTGCTGGATATAGAAAACATTTATTAGTTTATGTCTTAACAGAAAATAATCCTGATGCAGAAAGAAAATTAGTAAAAATACGCCATGAAGCAATGATGATATTGTCTGAAGCTTAAGAACATTCAATTCTAAAGCCTTTAATGAATTTTACCCATTGACCTTTCTCATTATGTAGATAAATATTAGCTACTCTTTCTACTTGGATTTTATCAACTTCCTGACAATAGGTAAAATCTCTCGTGTAAAATTTAGGAGAATCTGATAAGCTTTCTCCACCAGTAATATAAGATTTAACGTAATAATTTTCCGGAGCGTCCCAGTTTACATTAATACAAACATTATAATTATCGTTATTTAAAAGGCAACTACTAGACTTAACTGTTATTGAACCCTTTTCAAGAACAACGTTTGAAGTGGGTGTTTTTGAATTCATAAAAACCGTTAGTAGGGCAAATACAGATACAAGCAATAATACCAAGGTAAACTTCTTTTCCATATATTATCTATGTTACTGAACTATAAAAAGATTTTTATATGGTTATTTTAGATAAAACAAGTAGAGTTTAGTACAGCAGAATGATAACAAAAGGTTAATTAATACATTAAGCTATAAATAAAAGATGCAACAAACAAATAGTTCTAATCAAACAAAGACAGAATGGAAAAATAAGATATTTCAAACAGATTGCATTGAAGGTATGAGGCAATTTATACCTGATAAAGCAATAGATGTAATAGTAACATCGCCACCTTACAATATAGGGATTAAATATAACACTCACGATGATAACATGCCATTTTCAGACTATTTAGATTGGATGGATAATTTGGCTAAAGAATGTTTCAGAGTCTTAAAAGATAACGGCTCTTTCTTTTTTAATATTGGAGATAGGCCATCGGATGAATTAAGGTCATTAAAAGTAGCAGAAAGAATAAGTAAAACATTTAGATTACAGAATACATTTCACTGGGTTAAGTCTATAGCCATACCGGAAAATAATATAAACATAGGGCATTATAAACCTGTGAATAGTAAGAGGTATGTTAATAACTGTCAGGAATTCATATTTCATTTTACAAAAAATAATGATGTAGAAATAGATAAACTGAGTATTGGCGTCCCTTATCAGGATAAAAGCAATATTGGTAGATGGAATAATGCGAAGGACGACAATAGGGACCGAGGTAATGTGTGGTTTATACCTTATGAAACCGTTATTGATGAAAAGCTACATCCAGCTGCTTTTCCTATAAAATTGCCAGAGATGTGTATAAAGATACATGGTTTAAAAAAAGGAAATTTGGTTGTACTCGATCCTTTTTTAGGATCAGGCTCAACAATAATTGCAGCCAAAAATCTATGTTGTAATTATGTTGGTTTTGAAATAGATTTAGGTTATTGTAGAATCGCAGAAGAATTATTAAAAGAAAATAATTTAGAACCATGGTTGAAGATTAGAACAAAAAAAATTTAATTTTTATATTTCTTTGCAATGTTTATAGATTGAAGGATTGTTTGCGTTAAACTCTGGCTTTAAGTCCACTTTTAGATTGTATAGATCAACTATTTTAAAATTATTAACTATAAATGGACTTCTGTTATTTTTTCCAATACT
>CAYIHC010000110.1:0-3788 GCA_964363105.1 Candidatus Woesearchaeota archaeon
GCTTTACGCATAACATGCTAATGAGGTGCAACTAATGGAACTTGCAAACAAGCCTGGAAAGGATTAAAACCAAAAGTCATAGTTATTGCAGAAGTATAACTTGTAACCCAAAAATATTGACCAAAGAAATTATTAAGTGCTATATTATTATGAGTTTTAATAATTTCTTTAATTGTATCATATTTTCTAATGAATTTACTTTTTTCTATTAATAATGGTTCAGTAGATTTAAAATGTTTTTTAATAATTTCTTCTGTTGTATTATTCAAATCTATAGCTTTAATTGGAAACTCTGATTTCAAATTACCATGTTTAAATCTTTTTATATTGAAATTCGTTGTTTTGTCTTCAATTACTTCCTTAATATTAATATCCTTCATTTTATGCGGCTAAAATCATTTTTCTGACATTATCTATAATACCTTTATTAACCCTGAATTTTGAATTTTCAATCTTATTGAGTAATTCCAAGCTCTTTTCTTTATTAAATATATTAAAAGTATAAAAACATTTCCCTATCATACCCACTGTCCCAGTCATGAAAGGTTCAAGGTAAGTAAGATTTTTCACAATAAAATTTCTGATAGATATTTCATCAATAATTAATATAAGATTTTGATTTAAATTGTAGGCAAAATAAGCTACAACTATTAATTCATGTTCTCCCCTATTTATCTCGCTTCGAGAGAAGAAGGGTTTTACTAGTTCTCCTATATTAAAATCTGCAATAGCGAATAAATTAATATTTCTGTGTTTTGATATTTTTTCAAAATTTTTGGATTTTTTGAGTTCAAAATAGACTATAGGTGATAAATGAATCTTAAAATTATTTATAATAGAAACTAAATCTTCAGGAGAATCTATATCATCCAAGAAACATAAATAAAAAGTAGAATCGGCAACAAGATCCTTCATTTTTACTTCTCCTTAAGTTCTAAGTATCTTTTATCAGTAATAACTCCTTTCGAGCTTAAACTATCAAGAATAATTTTTCTAATTGATTTATTTTTTAATAATCTATCAGAAATATCTGAAAATTTAGTATATTCAGGATAAGTCTCATATATTAAGAAAAGTAATTCATTAATTGATAATTTATCATATAATTCTCTTATAAGTTTCAAAGTTGAAATTAATTCAATAAACTTTTTATCTTGTGAAAATTTATTTTTTATTTCAAGAAAATTTTTTTGACCTTCTGAAGTAATTAATATTTTTTGATTAAGAGTTATAAAAGAATTTGGATGATACATCGGAGCATCAATTATTTCATCTAAAAATTGAGAATAGGGACCCTTATAATGTTTTTTAAAATTAAAAATTTCCTGTATTTTTGGGTTAATTTGGCTCAAAACAAAAAGTTCTTTTTGGATATGAAACCTACTGGGTAGCGGTCTATCTTCAACAGCAAGCAGCATTATTAAATACATTTCTCCAATTTCAATTTCATCAGTCATCTTTTTACATGGATTTTATTTAAATGTTTAAAACTCTTTTGTTTATAAATATCACGTACAGATGTCCAGTGGGTAGTGGTTATTTTCAATATTGAAAAAATATCTTCTACTCAAAATCACGTTTTAGGTAAGAACTTATATTTATCGGATTTTGTAACAGATTCATAGTAGGGTTTGTGAGGTGGAAATTTATCTTTTTCACTACCAGTGATTAAATGTTCTTCATCATTAATTTTGTAATAGACTGGTTCTAAAATTTTACCCCCATCCCTTTTCCTTTTAATCTTTAACCAAATATATTTACCTAATTCTACAGCTATCACTACACTGGCACTACCTGCTACAGAAACAAAATACTCCACTAATAAAGAACCCTCTTTAGCTTTTAATTCAAATTCTATATCTCCCTTTTTAACATGTCTATAAAGCCAATTAGTGAGCCAAGTGTTATCCCAAGAACCCCAGTTTGTCTTTATATGTATTTTTGATTCTTTCCCTTTTGATAGCTTTTCTTGATATTCTGGCATTAAAATATGAATTTAAGTTATTCTATAAATAACTTTTTAAAAATTAGGATTTATCCTAATTCGTATATCTTTGAGGTAATAATACAGATATTGTGACTTCCGTTGTTTTTGCTTCTTTTTCTAAAAAAGAAGATTTTTAGTTATTAGAAACTGCTTTGATTAGTCGGCTAAATGGAAGATTATAATATTTGTTGAAATCAGAATCAATTATCTTCACATGAATCCATTTCTTTTTTATTAAACTTGAAATTTCATCTACCCATCTTTTAGCGAATTCTTCCTTTAGTTTTGCAGTTTGCATTTCTTCAAAACCCGCTCCTTTTGTTTCTATCAAATAAATGTTTTCTTTTGTTTTTACAATAAAATCTGGAATATAGTGGCGTAAGTTATTATTTTCGTAGTAAGGAATTTTCAAAGGAAATCTTGGTAGCACTTTTGTATAAGATAAAACTTCTTTTTGCTTGTCTAAATAAATCATAAATGATTTTTCATAACTGCTCTTTCTAGAATATGGGAGGGCATTAAAAACTGTTTTTTTAGTTTCATATATTGGTTCAGAGGTATGGAATGGTTTAGTTTCGCTTACTTTGTAATACTTAGTTATTTTATATTTTTCTTCTTTTTTTGCCAATTTATTCAATGCATCCACAAAAATGTCTCTAATTTTTTCTCTTATTGGAAACCAATTTAATTTTTTAACATTTTCTTTATTACTAATATCTACTTTCTTATCAAAAAAGAAGTTCTCCATATATTTCTTAACTATCGGGACTAACTCTGGAAATTGCATTGAAGAACCAGATTTTACTAAAATCGCTTTTGTCATAAAGGATAAATACTCCTCTGTAATTTCAGTATAATCAAATTTTAACTCACGTTTATGTTCGATTTTTTGTGTCATTAAATCCTTGATTATCAAACGAGGATCATCTATTTTTATGTCAGACCATTTAAACACTTTATGGGGAAATTTGCTTAAATCTAGCTTGTTTAAATCAGGTAGTGCTTTAGTAAGCCCACCCTCTACTACTGGAATTTCAATATTGAATTTCTTAACTTTTGGAGGCATAACGGAAATTAGATTTGTTGGTTCATAAACTTTTTTTGCCTTTGTAATTTGTATATTCAACTCGCCCTCTTTTATCTCAGTTTGCCATAAAGCACTAAATCTTGGATGTTCGATTACTATCAATTTTTCATCCCAACCTTCTTCTATTGGCGTCATCCTTCTAAGTCCCCTTCCTAATGTTTGTTCAACTAAAATTTGTGAATCATAAGCCCTTAGGGGTACTATAGCAACAACATTCTTAACATCCCACCCTTCTTTAAGCATCATAACGCTAACAATAATTTCATATTGATTTTTATCAATATTTTTGGCTACACTTCTTGCTAAATCCAAATCTTTTATGGTTACTTCTCCTTCTCTATCGGTATGAATAACCAAAACCTTATTTTTATAGCCCTTATCTTGCTCCAAATATTCTCCTACTTCACTTGCGTGAGTTGTGTTATCACACATTATAAACAGAACTGATTTTTTGCCAATATTTTTAAGGTCTTTTTTGAATTTTTTAAATATCTCGATTCCTGTATCAATTTGCAACCTGTTTTTCTTAACGAATTTTTTACTTATTGGCTCTGGGGCATTCTCAATTTCACCGATTTTCGGTATCTTTATTATCTTATCTTTAATTGCTTCTCCTAAAGGATAATCATAAATTACATGAGGAAAAGGTATCTTTACATTAGGATTAATATAGGGCGTGGCTGAAAAATCCAATTGCATCACAATCCCATTCCC
>CAYIHC010000111.1:0-3781 GCA_964363105.1 Candidatus Woesearchaeota archaeon
TAGAATGTGAGAGTATTCAGCAAGGGGAATATTTAAAATCTTCTTTAAAAATATCCTATGATGTTGCTGGGGGTTTAACTAATAAAACAGCTACTGGAAGATTGTTAGTTAAAGTTAATTAATCGTTATCTTCAATTAATTATTATTTTCTTTAGTCACTTTCAATTTTTGTTCTTTGAACTCTGTGGGGGTATAGATTTTATCTTTTAGACTTGGGAATAATCCAAAATCTTTTTTGTTTAATGTTATTAAATAATCTGAATTTGTTGATAAGGATGAAGCAGCAATAAGGACGTCTGGATATTCTATACTTTCTATCATTTTCTCTACAATCAAATAAGAAAATAATTTTGCGGATATCTCTGCGGTTTTGCCATCTATTTCTTTCCAGATAAATTGGTTTAAGATTTCTTTAGCTTTTATCGCCGCTTCTTTTGAATCTTTTCTTAGATAAGACCCGGTTAGAATCTCGCTAACCGTAACTGTGCTAATTACTAATTCTTCTCCCTTTTCAGATAAAAATTTAAGAAAGTTTACAATTTCTTTATTTTGTCTGTCTATTTCTACTATAATTGATGTGTCAAATAAAATTCTCATCCTATTATCCCCAATCTTTTTAGTCTGTTTGTTATGGGTGTTTTTCTAATTTCTCCCAGTATCTTTGTAAAATTATCGGGTAGAAAATTCCCCCTTTCAAAAACAGATGAGTCTTTTTTAGTTACTATAACTGTTTCGCCCATTGTATTTAGTATTATAGTATCCCCTATTTTAATATCAAGTTTTTCTCTTATTTCTCTAGTAAGAGTAATTTGTCCACTTCTTGTTACGATAACTTCGCTCATTATTTTACTAAAGATTCTAGTATTTATAAAGTTTACTGTTATTTTTACTATTGGGATTATCTTTTGGAAAACATAATCCAAAATAAGGACATTTACCTGTTGACCATTTGCAAAATCTCCCTATTTTTTGAGGATAATCTATTAAGTTTTCTGATGATGTTTTTGATTTTACTATATTTATTTTTTCCTTTGCTTCTATTATATCTGAATCTGTTATTTTTACTTCTCTTTCACCAAACTTGAAGAAAAACAATGAAGCTGAAGATAAAGGTTTTTTGAATTTTTCATTAAATAATATTGAATAAATACCTAATTGTGTTTTATATTCTTCTGTTATATCATCTCTTGAACTTGTTTTATAGTCTATTATTTTATCATCATTAACTACATCTATAATACCTTTTACACCTAGTTGTCCTGATTCTAAAGTAATTTCTCTAATGCCCTTCATATTGTTAAAAGTTGTATTAACATCTAAACTGCTTTGTTTTATTTTGTTGGTTATGTGATTGATAAATTTTAGTGCCATTTCTTTGCTTTCCTCAAAATACGAGTTTATTACATTCTGATTTAAATTTAAACTTTTTATTGTTGGTAAATTTTCATTCCATACCTTATTTAAGAGATCTAATGAAACTATCTTTAATTCAAATTCGTAATTTTCTGATAATTCTTTAATATTAAATATGTTTTCTACTACCTTATGCAATATTCTGCCTCTTATTAAAGCGATATCTTCTGGTGGAATTAATCTTTTAATGTATCTATAGTAGTATTTTCTTGGGCATAACAGATAGGTATTAATTGAGGAAGGGGATTGGATTTTTATCATATGCTCAATGAAAATACGGAATTTATATAAATATAGTTTTTTGAGTATATAATATGATTGTGAACAAAACGAAGAATTTAGTAATTGCTAATCGTGTTAAAATATGTAATAGTTTTTTCCTAAGATTAAAGGGACTAATGTTTACCCGTAAATTGGAAGACGATAAGGCTTTGGTTTTGGTATCTAAGAAAGAATCTTTAATTTCAAATATGATACATACATTGTTTGTTTTTTATCCTATAGACGTTGTTTGGTTGGATAAGAATTTTAATGTTGTGGATAAAAGATTGAATATAAGACCTTTTACTATATCGATAATACCTAAGAAATCAGCTAAATATATAATAGAATTAAAATGCGATAAAGCAAAGGATATTAACCTAAATGATAAATTATCTATAGATTTTTCTGATGTAATATCCAAATAATATTAAGATGCTGATTATTATGTTGTAAAAATTAAAAACAGGGAATGGTTGTTCTTCTGGGATTCCTTCCTGAGTTTCTGCAGGGGGTGGAGGATATCCACAAGTTCCACTTATGCATCTTAAATTTGGATCTATTGCAATACAGGTTGCATCGTCTGAACATGATGTTGTTAATACTGTATCATCTACACATCTACCTGAGCCAAAAGGGTCACAGACTTCTCCAGAAGGACAATCATTAGGCAAAGAACAAGATCGACATATTTTTAGTGTGGCATCACATACTCCTTCTCCCCAATCAGGGCAATCTGTATTTCCGAGACATTCAATGCATTTACCGTTTTCATCATTACAGAACTGTAAGCCATTAAATCTACTACATTGGTCATGGTCATTACAGCCAACACAATCACCACTTAGACATCTTGGAAAATTTGGATTTGTGCAATCAGTATTATCAGTGCAGTCTGAAGGTTCGCCCCCACCTTCAGCAACTTCTATTTCCTGAGATTCTATTGCATATACTAAGAAGGAAAATGTAGTTACAAATAGTAAAATCAAACTTAAGATTGTTAATTTTTTGTATTCCATTGTTCCCCCTATTGTATTGTGGCCTCAAATAATATTTTTGATGGACCTACGGGTGCTTCTTCATTTGGTGGATCAACTGATGGGGAAGGGATGTCAAGTATTGTGTAGGCAGCACTTCCAGTAAATACATTTCCATTAATTGTTAATACATTTGTTAAAAGTGGAAATCCTGTTTTGTTTGCTATCGTTTCTTTATTATCCTCCAAGTTAATTACTGGCTTGCCCTTAGTTTGGAAAAAATCCCTTATGCGCCTGAATTTTGAAAAGTTTATTAAATTTGTTGTTTGATTGTTTCCTTTGTTTTTTAATATTAGATCCAGATCTGCCTGTTTACCTATGCAATTGCCCCTGGCTTCAACATACATTGTTAAATCGTCATCCTCTTCAAAATCATCTACTGCAGTTCCATCTTCAAAACGCCATTCTGCTTTTGTTAGTATACATTCAGTTACGTCAACACAATTGCCACTTTGACATGTTTGCTCTGCTGCACAATCTAAATCTGTAGAGCACGTTACAGGAGCTGTTAAACTACCTGAGGTGCAGCATATTTTTCCTGCTGAATATTTCTCACATCTTCCTATTGCTGCATTTGTATCTCCTGAAATCGAAAACAAGCAGGTTTCATCAGTTGTGCACGCACTTTTTGATGCACAATTAACATTTACAGTTGAGGTAAATTTTAGTAAGGTATTAAACTTGGGACTAGCAGCGTTAGGTATCTCCAAATGAGCATTTGTATCCCCGCTTAATCTTATATATCCTTTTGTTATATCTAAATCTGTGCCTGTTAATTTTTGAACACTTGTAATCCTATTATTTGCACTTTTACAGCATACCTTATTTGGATAAACATTGGTTGCATCGGGTGTGCTTGCATGTCCAGAATCTGCGAATTTTAATATGGTTATTTCATCAGCGTTGCAATTTGCTGTTTTTATGTTGCAGCTTAAATCCCCTTGTCCGCCTCCGACCGTAGCACTCACTTCGTTGACTTCTAACGTTCCAGAAACTATTGCAAGAACAGGCTTTAAAAATAAGATAAAGACTATCAGAAACAAAATTCTTCCCAAAATTTTTGCTTTTCT
>CAYIHC010000112.1:0-3765 GCA_964363105.1 Candidatus Woesearchaeota archaeon
TAATGAAGATCCAGATAAATTTATCATAGGTTTTGTTAAAGATTTGGAAAAAGGAAAATTTGATGACTTATTAGTTTATAGAAAATCAATAAGAAAAGAACTAGAAGAGTATACAAGAATTACGCCAGCCCACGTTAAAGCCGCAAGAAAACTAAAAAAGCTTGAATCCAACAAAATTGAATATATCTTAACAGAAGACGGTCCAGAGCCAGTTCAGAATATTAAGCATAAGATTGACTATAAGCATTATATAAATAAACAGATAAAACCAATTGCAGATGCAGTTTTAATATTTTTCAATAAAAACTTTGAAGAAATAATAAAGGGTTCAAAACAAAAATCAATTTTAAGTTTTTAATAACCACACTTTTCGCCTACATATTTTGTCAATAAGGCTAAATCCCTTGCAGGCCCTCTTTCGTTATCATATCCAGAAACTATCCCAATTAGATATGCGTTTTCACCTTTCGGTCCGAAGGGTAATGGTAAAACTCTTGTTCTGTTCGTAACAACAAGTGCACTTTCAGGCCTTCCAACCACATATTTTTTCGATGAAATTTTATCCATATCTAACACACTGATTCTGCCAAAATAATCCTCTCTTAAAAAAGCATTTCTAAACATTTCATTAATCAGATCCGCATTAAACACTTCCCAACCAGAGGACGCAACGAAATATAAATTTGCGAAAGACCCATCAGAAGTGGGCACTCTTGCAGCAAAGCCATCTAATTTTCCTTCTAATATTGGGATGACTTCGCTAGTAGCAATTGCAGCTCCTGTTTTTGTTAAGGATATATTGTCTAAAGTAGCTGGTTCATCCCCAAAATCAAGAACTCTCTGTGTATTTGTAGCAGCGTGAACAGTATCCATCAACAAAGCATAAACTTCAATTCCCCTATCCATCAAAACTTTTATAGGTAAAGCCAAGGCTTTAGTTGTGCATGAAGCATTAGAAATATAAACATGTTTTGTAGGGTCAAACATACCTTGATTGACACCCATTACTAAAGTTACTAAACCTTCTCCTGTTGCAGGTGCAGAAACAATTACTCTTTCTACTGAACCACCTAAATGCGCCTTAGCTGCACCATCTTTAGTCAAATAACCAGAACATTCTGCCACGATATTAACACCACACAATCCCAGGTTCCTCCAAGGGATATCTTTTGGATCTTTCTTATCAAACACCTTAACCTTTTTTCCATTAATTAATATTTCATTTTCCCACCAAGTATTTATATTCAGATATTCTACCCTCCATGGTAACTTGCCATGTGTAGAATCAGGAGTAGTATAGTTTTCTACCAAGGCTTTAACTCCAACAGGATCATTTAAGGCAACAACGTCTATCTCAGGAATTTGAAAAAGTTCAAATGTATTTAATTTACCAATTCTCCCAGCAGCACCATTAACACCTACTTTAATCATAACATTTAAAATAATAAACTTATTAATATAGTTTATGTAGTTTCAATATAGATGACGAATAATAACAATTAAAAATCAATCTTAAATTTTTAAATTATTCTTGTTTCAATTAGTAATTCTTCCAAATATTTATCCATTAAATCCAGATTAATCCCTTTATATCCTTTGGAAATTCTTAGCATCAGTTCAGCATAAACTTTCTTTTTTACTTTCTCTCTAATATATTTGACATCCTTTTCCGGAAGATTGGCATCTACGGGATTAATCTTTTCCCTATAAGTGATAGCAATATTTCGGCTCGTTGTCTGTTCTTTTTTGTAATAATCTGACAATCCTTCATCTTGTATGGCTGATTCTAATACTTTGTGTAAGACCGCATTTGCAATATTTCCAACAAATAATTCAATTAATTTATTCCTGTTTTGCACCATTTTGGATTCCACCCAATATTTTATTAAACAAATTATTATATTCTTTCTTATACTGACTCAAGAAATCACTTTTATTTAAGGTATTTTTCTTAATTAAGCCTATACTCTTTAAACCAAAAATTCTAGTAATCTTTTTATCAACAATATCAACACCAATCTTTTTATTTTGGAGAAATAACGCAATTGCAATCATATTCCTTGTTAAGTAATACTTTTCATCTCCGCTTAAAACGTCAAAATTATCTATTAAAGCCTTGCTTTTCAGAAGATGTAGGTCTAATAATCGGTAATCGATCTTCCTTTTTGGATTAAGGATTAATCTCTTCTTTGAAACGCATCTGCTTAACATCATCTCAAATAAAGGATCAGATTCAAGCCCACCGACAAAAGATTTACTATTGATTATTATTAAATGAGTTTTAATTCCAAGATCACTGTATAATTTATTTTCTATATTTAACCCATTAACCCTTTCATTAGTTATTAAAAGAACATCCAAATCTCCAAAATTAAACCCTTTATTCAAAAACGAACCAGTTATTATAACATTTTCAACATAATCATCTATAAGCCCCATAACTCGTTTAATGATTTCAAGTTTTATAGGTTCAAGGTATTGTAGATTGTAAAGACAGGGTTTATCTCCAAATTTAGGCTCAATTACAGGCTTTATTACTACATAACTTCCAATTGCTAAACCCGATCTGTTTTTTGGGATATATATCTGGTCCATTCTACTCCCCTTACTTACTCTTCCTGATATTTCCATATTACGTAATATTACGTAAAGATATATAAATCTTTCGGATTTTTAATAAGCAGTTATTTTAGGTTTAAAGCATTCATATTTCATAGACATTTTTTCAAACACTTTTTCATCTTCACTCAAAACAACTATACAACCGCCGCTTCCAGCAATTTTAGCACCTAAAGCGCCATAATCTAAAGCCTCTTTTATCATTAAATTTTCTTTCTCAGAAATAGGGCTTATCTCATTTCTTAATTCTGTATTTTTATTCATTAATTCCCCAACTTTCAACCAATCTCCTTTTAAAATTGCAGCTTTCCCTTCTAAAGCTAAATTTGCTATTTTGTCCATCTGCGTTTTAATCTCATTCCTTTCAACTTCATTACTCAGAAATCTATCTCTTAAAGAATTATGAACTGTTGCTTTTTTTGAAACACCGCTCAAAGCTAAAAAACAAGGAATATTTTTAATATCCAAAATTTCAACTTTACCATATGGATCATCTTCCCTCATAAATTCTTTTCCAGTAAAGTCCATATAAACTAAACCACCAAAAGAGATTATGTATCTATCTTGAAAACCTGCAGCTATTTTTAATTCTTCAGTTTCAACTTTTAAAGCTTCCTCAGCAATTTTATATTTATCAAAATTTAAATTAAACATTTTATTTAAAGCATTCATTGCAGCTATGACAATTGCAGTGCTTCCAGATAATCCAGATCCAAATGGAATATTTGTTTTATACTTAATATCTATTTTTTTATCGCTTAACTTTAATCTTCTAATTGTTGCTTTAACTAAATCATGATTTCCATTGTAATCTAAACTTTTTTCGGTTACACCGTTATTCTGGATGCTTAATTCTTTAAATTCATTAACTTCAACTTCAGCAAATTTATCAAAAGTAAAGCTTATGCATTTCCCCCCATAGATATCAGACGGATTCCCCAATAAACCAACTCTCCCATAAGCTCTTTCTATCATCTAAAAAAGCCTTGATTAGCTATTAATATGCTTTACGTATCCAAATTTTAAGTCTATATGGGCACAAATGGAAAAGCTTATAAACATGTGCCCATATAATGTTTGATGGTTTATCACGAGATTAGGTTGGTTAATGGAAAAAAACAAAATTATTTAGTTGAAAATAGCCGC
>CAYIHC010000113.1:0-3712 GCA_964363105.1 Candidatus Woesearchaeota archaeon
TCCGAGAGATTATAATTCAGCATTGGAGATAAAAGATATAGCAATAAAATCAATAGGGCAGGGACTGTCCAAATATAAGCCTGTGGAGATGCCTCTGACGGCGGAACTAAAAATTAGGTCTACGAGTTATGCATCAATGAAACAGGAAACTCGAGAGCGTCTAACAACAGACGCTCAGGGCTTCAACCCAGAGTAGTTCACAAATAGAAAAGCTTAAAAGTTGGAAAGTAATACTATCCTACATGGTTAAACAAATATTGGATCTAGCAAAGGTAACATCAAAAGGGCAAGTGGTGATACCTATTGAAATAAGAAAAGATTTGCAATTAAATGAAGGAGCATCTTTGGTAGTAAGCAGGGTAGGAAACATGGTAGTTATGAAAAAAATGAATATCCCGGATATAAAAAAAGAATTTGAAAAATTGACAAGATTCGGAGAGAAATTTGCTAGAAAAAATGGAATTAAGAATGAAGACGACGTAGACAGGATGATTCATAGAGGAAGAGGCATCAAAAGTGCTTAATGTTGTTCTTGACACGAACATTCTTGTATCATCTATATTTTGGGAGAAAGGAAATCCTCATAAAATAGTTGAACTTGCTTTAGACAAAAAAATAAATGTGTTTGTTTCTAATGAGATATTAGACGAATTGAGTGAAGTCTTGAGAAGAGATTTTGAAGAGCCGGAAGATGTTATTAAGAGACAGATCGATTTAATTTTGAACTATGCTGAATTTGTAGAAAGTGTAGTTAAGGTTGATGTGGTAAAGGACGATCCAAAAGACAACATGATTATTGAATGTGCCGTCTCTAGCGATGCGGACTACCTAATTACAGGTGATAAACATCTTTTAGTTCTGAAGAATTATGAAAAAATAAAAATAGTCTCTGCAAGAGATTTTATTGAAAAAAATTGCCTCTAATTATTTACTAAAATCTCAACATCTTTGCCAAATATGGCTTTTATATCTTCAAAAATCTTCTCTTTTAAAAACGCTCTTTTAGGAACCTTAGCCTTGCTTAAATGTGATTCTATATCTTCTAATTTACAGTTTACTATCTTTCCCATTCCACCTTCTTTGGTTAAAGGTGCTTTATGTATCTCTTTTTCCTTTGCGTCTATATCTTTTGTTATAAAACATATATCATCCAATAATAAGATCTCCCCATATTTATCCCCATACTTAACTCTTATCTTTGCTCTCTCAAGTTCATATCCCCTTCTTCTTTGAACATACTCAACTAAAGTTCTTATATAACTTGATGCTTCTAGCCCTATCTTTTGTATCTCTTGTTTTACTAATTTTCCATCCTCAAAATCTTTCTTTGCCTTGAATATGTTCTTCAAAATATCCAGATACTTTTCAGGTATTTTATTTGTCTTAACAAGATTTACTTCAAAATCTTTTATTAATTTTTCGTTTGTTGTCTCTTTCCCTTCTAATTTTATAACATCCCGGGTTACAGCAATCGCCCCATCATACATTTCTTCTATCCTTTTTATCTCTGCTTTTTTCTCGATTTCAGTAAATAATTTCTTTAATCTGTCAAAATAATCACTTATGTCTTTTAAAAAGCTGTCAATATCTCTCCCTGAAACTTCCTTTAGTTTTCCATGCTCAAAATCCTTATAGTATTTCCTTATCCTTTCTAAGATATCTACATATTTCTTTTCTAATAATCTTTCTTTCTTCACAAAAATATCTTCCATCAAAACTACAGTTTCCTTTGGTGTTGGTGGTGGAATCCCATATAACATTAAGGCAGCTTGTGATGGGTTCAATGCAGCATAATATAAATCTTCTGATACAATACTTAATAATCTTGCCTTTACTCTTTCTAATAATTTTGCACCTATCTCTAACTGCATATCAATTGCTTCTTGTGATGGTTTTATTCTCCCCATATCTAATAATAATTTCCATGGCATAAACACTCCTCTATCATATAACGGAACCCCATCTCTTAAGAATGTATAAATAACAGGATTAGCTTCTTTGACACTATCCCAAAAGTCAGTTAAGATATAAACCTGGACATGAAAACTTTTCTTTACACCTGTAATCATGCTTGCTTCAGCACCCATTGATCTTATTATTCCGCCTAATCTGTCTTTCAATTCAATTCTTGGCATTTTTTTAACATCTGTATCATCAACAACAACATACACATCTATATCTCCTGATTTTTCATTCCTGAACAAAGAACCAGCAGCAACATAACTCACTATATATTTGTCAAATCTTTGCAATACCATATTTTTATGTAATTCAGAAATTCTTAATGCCCCTAGTAAATCCTTGGGGTCATACACAGGAGCAGAAATAGCTATGTCTCTTAAAACTTCATACTTTGCATCATAACAATCCTCTTTTAATTCTGTTAATAATTTTATTTCAGGTGTTAAATTTTTATTTATGTCTTCTGCTATTTTCTTTATCACTTTTATTAGTTTATCTTTTAATTCAACTTTTGCCATTGTTGTTGAATCCGTATCATCTACTACAATAAGAACATTAATCAAATCTTTATTTACAGGCTCTTCTTTTTCTCCAGGTAATGGTTTTTGAGGAACTGCTGGGGGCATTAAGGTTATTCCCAATATATACTTATCAAATTTCTTTAATACTTCATCTTTAAATTTATATAATTCATCCTTTAATTTTTCTAATTTCTTTTTAACATCATCTGGAATCTTCAAATCCTTTAAATCCTGAGGTAATTGCATACCGGGCATTTGAAAATTAGGCATTCCTTGTAAATTAGGTAAATTAGAGATATTTGGCAGACTTGGTATCTCTTCTTTTTTTTCAGAATTTTCCTTTAAAGAAGTCTCTTTCTTATAGTTATTTGCCATATTCAGTTTTAATTTTAGATACTATTTAAAGCTTTTTGAAGTTGGAAAATCTTATAAATCATGTTTTTAGAGGTTATTCCATGGGCCCATAGTCTAGTGGTATGCGCTATCAAATTTTAGTTGATGGCTACTAAACATCACCCTTACAAGGTGAAGGTCGCAGGTTCGAATGAGCTTTCTTGGGAAGAAACCTCGGAAAGAAATGAAAATCCCGCTGGGCCCACTATTATTTCAAACTAATTTTTTCACTCATTCATTATATTTAAAAAGCATTAATCTATGAATTTTAACATGAAAGACTTACCTCTTGATGAAATTATAGAAGAAGAATGTTCTTCTGAAGAGTTAGAAAATAGATTCGGTTTTAGAACTATCCCTAGAGGTCCAATAATATCCGCAACATATCTTGCTTGGTTACACTCAAAAGACAAAAGTGATATTGGGGAAGATTCTCCAAGGGTTGATTCCCATAGGTTCCAAGAAGGCCTCAATAAAGCCTTAAAACAACACAGCCCTGATATGATTTATAGAGTATTTCAGTTATTTGTCAATAAATCTCAATTAAATACAGATGATCCATTATTTACAGATCTTCAGATTTATCTAAAAGAACAGGGTATTAATACAGTTCTGTTGCCTTATGTTGCTCAAGAAGGTCACGCTTAATATACATTAACAAACCAAACTTAAAAAGAAAACATTTATAATTTCTCCTTTTGACTTTATTTTTAAGCGCCGGTAGTTTAGCCTGGTAGAATATGAGCTTGCCAAGCTTATGGCCCGAGAATCTATAAAGATCGGGGTTTCAAATCTCGGCCGGCGCACTTTACTCTTCATTAACCAAATCATCTTTA
>CAYIHC010000114.1:0-3702 GCA_964363105.1 Candidatus Woesearchaeota archaeon
GGAAATTTAGAAATCATAACAACGCCTAATCAGGATTCACCTTTAATGCAAAACAAAACGCCAATCTTAGGGATTGATGTCTGGGAACATGCATACTATGTTAAACATCAGAATAGACGGAATGAATATGTAGAAGCATTCTTTAACATTATAAATTGGAAAAAAGTAAATGAACTATTTGAAAAGAATTAATTTAATACTGTTTTAAAAATACAAGATATATCAATAAATAGGTTAATGCAATTACTAATATCCCTCCAACAGTTAACTCAATTTTATCAAGTAAATTCTTAGTTTCGGTTTTCATTTTAGCATTAATAATGTAAAAAGAAGATATGTAAGTGCTAATGCAATAATACTCCATATGACAATTTCAGTATTTAACGATATAATCTTTTTTTAGGTTCCATCTTTTTTCCCTCTGTTTTTTGATATAATCCTATGTGTATTCTTCAGAACTATTAGTGTTGCCACTATATAAATTATTCCTATAAAATGCCCTTCAAAAATTGTAAGTCTCTTTATTTCTGAAATGTAATAAACAATAGCAACACCTATACCTACGAATGTGGAGTAAGAGTTTAAAACATTTGAAGATATTAATATTTCATCTTTCCAGGTAGGGTCCAAATTACTTTCCATTTTATTACAGAAGTTGAACTGTTTAATATAATCTCCTGAAGAAAAACTGTAAAAACTAATAAAATTCTGTTAAACTTTCCATAATTTTTGTAAAGTTGCACGAAATCAAGGGGTAGTTTCCCATGCAGGGGATATTGAACACTGTTCAATTTTGTTAATTCTTCCAATAAAATTGTTAAAGATTACAATCAAATTTCCACAATTGAGCCTATAACTACAATATATTGAAGATTTAATTGAAAAAAGATAAATGAAAACTTTATTAAGCTTAAATCTATTATCCTTATATGAAAACAAAAAACAGATACTTATATCCCATTGAACTAACTAAAAAAGTTAGGGTAACTTATGATGAGTCTCCAGCGCATATCGGAAGATTAAAACATGCTGTTGATTTTATAATCTCAGAAGGAACGCCAATCAAAGCATCATTAGAGGGTATTGTTGTAGACGTGAAACAAGATTCAAACATTGGTGGTCCAGACAAGAGTTTCGACAAATTTGGAAATTATATTGAAATAGAACATAGAAATGGTGAATATTCGATTTATGAACACCTTAGGAAAGATGGTGCATTGGTAAAGATTGGCGATAAGGTAACAGCTGGGCAGATTATAGGGTATTCTGGAAATACTGGATGGATGGCACAGCTAGGCCCACATTTGCATTTTGATGTTCACAGATATCATAAACCATTTGGACTGGAAGATTACAAAACGCTGGAGATCCACTGGCAAACTTCTAAAAGAAATCGTCGATTGCATGGAATATGTAATTATATCCCATAGATTTTTCAGAACAATAAAGCTTTTAAATACAATATAAATCAAATATTTTTATGATAGAATATTTATTCATAGCACCGATTTTAGCTTTTATAGTTGTAATTGTTTTAAGTGTTCTAATCTCTAAAGCAGATCCTGGAAACCAGAAAATGCAGGATATTTCAAAAGCAGTAAGGGAAGGTGCAATGGCTTTTTTAAAAGCAGAATATAAAATCTTGGCAATTTTCATAGTAATAATAGCAATCATATTATACTTTGCTTTAAATTACCAAACATCAATCTCATTTGTTTTCGGTGCTGTTTGTTCTATCTTAGCAGGTTTCATTGGAATGTTGACTGCTACAAAATCAAATGTTAGAACAACACAGGCAGCTACAAAATCAATAGGAAGTGCCTTAAAAATTGCATTTTTTTCAGGTTCTGTAATGGGCTTTGCAGTTGTTGGTTTAGGTTTGTTAGGTGTGTTAGTTACATATTTAATTTTCAAAGATCCTAATTATATATTTGGGTTTTCATTTGGCGCATCTTCAGTTGCTTTGTTTGCAAGAGTTGGTGGTGGTATTTATACAAAAGCAGCAGATGTTGGTGCAGATTTAGTTGGTAAGGTAGAAAAAGGAATTCCAGAAGATGATCCAAGAAACCCAGCAGTTATTGCAGATAATGTAGGCGACAATGTAGGAGATGTAGCTGGAATGGGTGCTGACTTATTTGAAAGCTATGTTGGTGCAATAATCGCATCAATGGCTTTAGGTTTGGCAGTCTTAGGCAACAAAGGTTTAATGTATCCATTAATCTTAGCAGCTTTAGGTATATTAGCTTCAGTAATTGGAATATTTTTTATAAAAGGTGGAGAAAAAAGCCCAACAAATTCTTTATTAAAAACTTTAATAGTTTCAGGAGTAATTTTTATAATATTTTCAGGAATCTCAACTTATATCATGTTTAATAAATTAACATTATTCTATGCTGTTGTCTTAGGATTAGTCTCAGGAATTTTAATTGGTTTTATCACACAGCATTATACCTCAGAAGAAAGAAAGCACGCAAGATCAATAGCAGATGCTTCTTTAACAGGAGCAGCAACAAACATTATTCAAGGATTAGCAGTTGGTAAGAAAAGCACCGTATTGCCAACAATAGTAATTGCTGCGGTTATTTATTTTGCTTATAACTTATCAGGCTTTTATGGAATTGCATTAGCAGGCGTTGGTATGTTAGCTACTTTAGGGATTTCATTAGCAGTAGATGCTTATGGTCCTGTAGCAGACAATGCAGGCGGAATAGCAGAAATGGCAGGTCTACCAAAAGAAGTAAGAGCGAGAACTGATAAATTAGATGCAGCAGGAAACACAACAGCTGCAATAGGAAAAGGATTTGCAATTGGAAGTGCAGCAATGACTGCTTTAGCTTTATTTTCAAGTTACGCTTTAGTTGCTAAACTATCTGTTATAGATGTATTAAATCCAAAAACATTCGCAGGTTTATTAATTGGTGCAATGCTTCCTTATTTATTCTCAGCCTTAGCATTTGAAGCAGTTGGAAAAGCAGCAAAGGAAATGGTTGAAGAAGTTAGAAGACAGTTTAAGTCAATTCCAGGTTTAATGAAAGGAACAGCAAAGCCAGACTATGCTAAATGTGTAGAAATCTCAACAAAAGGAGCTTTAAAACAAATGATAGCCCCAGGTTTAATTGGTTTATTATCTCCTATTGTTATTGGTATATTATTAGGTGTTGAAGGTTTGGGTGGATTATTAGTTGGTTCTTTAGCCAGTGGTGTTATTGTTGCCATGAAACAGGCAAATTCAGGTGGTGCTTGGGATAATGCTAAGAAATATATTGAAGCTGGTGCTCATGGTGGTAAAGGAAGTGATGCACATAAAGCTGCTGTTATTGGTGATACTGTAGGCGATCCAAATAAAGATACTTCAGGACATTCTTTGAATATTTTAATAAAAATGGTAGCTATAGTTTCTTTGTTGATAGCACCTTTATTGATTTAATTTCTTAAATAAAATTTCAAAAAACCTTTCAGAAACACTTATAAATATAGACCCAATAATATTCTAAAAAGAGGTAAAAATGAAGATTAGTAGTCTAATAAAAACACTTAACTCGCATCAGTTAGCATATGTAAACTTAAATCTAACAAATCCTAAAAATGGAGAATATCTTCTCACAGTTTTCCATATTATTCCTGGTAAAAATTTAAATCTCCTTCAGGCAGCAGCAGAAGTAGCAGCAGAATCTTCCACAGGAACAAATTTCAAAGTTAATA
>CAYIHC010000115.1:0-3685 GCA_964363105.1 Candidatus Woesearchaeota archaeon
ATGCTAACTTTTTATTAGTAAACGGCCCCGAACTCACTAGCAGATTCTACGGCGACTCAGAAAAAAAGATAAGAGATTTATTTGAGGAAGCTGAAAAAAATGCCCCATCAATTATATTTATAGATGAAATAGACGCAATAGCCCCCAAAAGGGAAGAAACTTATGGTGAGGTTGAAAAAAGAATGGTTGCACAATTATTAAGTGTAATGGATGGTCTAAAATCCAGAGGAAAAATCGTAGTTATCGGTGCAACCAACAGAATTAATTCATTAGATCCAGCATTAAGACGTCCGGGAAGATTTGACAGGGAAATTCAGATAAGCGTTCCAAATAAGAAAGCAAGATTAAATATTTTAAAGATTCATACAAGAAACATGCCTCTAACAAAAGATGTTAAGCTATCACAATTATCAGAAATTACACATTGTTTTGTTGGTGCAGACTTGGCAGCATTATGTAAAGAGGCGGCTATGAGTGTAATAAGAAAAATAATTCCAAAATTAAACCTAGAAGAAAATCAACCAATACCCAATGAAATCTTAGACAATTTAATAATAACTCAAAATGATTTCAAAGAAGCCCTGAAGGTTGTTCGACCTTCTGCATTAAGAGAAGTTTTAATTGAAAAGCCAAATATAAAATGGGAACAGGTCGGAGGCATGGAAGAGATTAAGGCAGAACTAAAAGAAGCGATTGAATGGCCATTAAAAAATCCAAAATTATTTTCAAAAATGGGTATACGACCAACCAAAGGAATTTTATTATTCGGCCCACCAGGAACAGGAAAAACTTTAATGGTGAAAGCAATTGCAACAGAATCAGAAGCAAATTTTATTTCTGTTAAAGGTGCTGAAATAATGGATAAATTCGTTGGTGAAGCAGAGAAAGCAGTTAAAAGAATTTTCCAAAAAGCAAGACAGGCAGCCCCAACAATAATATTCTTTGATGAGATTGATGCAATTGCTCCAAGAAGAGGAACTGATTTTGGTTCAAAAGTAACTGAAAGAGTTGTAAATTCCTTATTAACTGAGATGGATGGTTTGGAAGAATTATCAGATGTTATTGTAGTTGCATCTACTAACAGGCCTGATTTATTAGATCCAGCTTTAATAAGACCTGGAAGGTTTGACAAAATTATAGCAACTAAGGTTCCAGGAAAAAAAGCAAGAATAGAAATATTTAAAGTTCATACAAAAACAATGCCCCTATCTAAAGATGTTAATATCGAAACATTGGCAGAAAAAACAGACGGTTATGTTGGTGCTGATATAGAAGCAGTTTGTAGAGAAGCTGCAATGATAGCCTTAAGAGAAGATATGGAAGCAAATGAAATACTAATGAAGCACTTTGAAAAAGCATTGGAAAAAATAACACCATCTCTTGATGAAAAAGACATAAAAACATTTAAGGAATTGGAAGAAACAATGAAAAAAGTAGTTCCTATAGAAATTCCCGATTATATGAGATAACTCTAATCTCTTTCTCTTATAAACCCAAGTAAGTTAATATTTGTGAACACTTTAATCTTTTCTTGTTCTAAAAAGTGAGGATCGTGAGACCAGATTCCTTCCGCTTTCATCTTAATGCAAACAGCTATGTAAGGTAAATCCTTAAAATCTTTTGATTCTAAACTGTTAAAGAGTTCACAATATTCTTCTTCAGGAATAAGTGTAATATTGCTAAAAATTAGGGACAATAAAATCTCAAATTCGTTTTCACCAATATCTACAGCCTCAATTATTCTATCTTTATATTTCCGAACCTCTAAGAGCAGATAATCTGGTCCAATGAACTCAAAGAAGCTATTTAGTAAAATTTTTCTCGTTGTGCTTTCTTTTATCATCGCCGCAATAACTATATTTGAATCTATTACAATCCTCATTTGACTAAACCATGCTTCTTAGCAATATTCTTGTTTATTTCCATGCCTAAACTTAAGGCATCGGTCTCTGTTAATCTGCTTTTAGAAAGGATTTTATCCATTAATTCCAGTTTTACTGCTTTTTCCCGTATAGCACTTCTTGCTACTTCACTCCATTTTACTTCTTTATGTTTGTCCATTACTATCTTCAAATCCTCAGGAATTGCCAAAGTCATATTTACCATTTTAAGTAGTATAAGTAAATACACATATTTAAAGGTTTCGATACGAATAATAGAAATCCCTGATTATATGAGATAATTCTACCAAGTAAGAAAAAACACAAAGTAAATTTAATTTTTCTTACCTAATAAGAATAACGATTTAAAGCTGTTTGTTGTTCTACCAAGTAAGAAAAGTTTATAAACTTAGTTTACAGTTAATTCCTTATGCAAAGTGCTAAAAAGGAAATACTGGAAAAAACAGCTAAGGAATATTTTGATGCTGCTGAAGATGAATTTAAAAAGGAAAGGTATAACTCTTCTGTTGTCCTTTATTTCAAGGCTTTGGTTTCTTTAAGTGATTTATTTATACTCCTTAACACAGGAAAAACACCATCTTCACATACAAAAAGGTTCGAGATAACAAAAGAAAAATTTCCAGAGGTTTATAACTTCTTAGATAAGGATTTTCCATTTTATCAGGCAAGCTACTTTCAGATTATGACAAAAGAACTAGCAGGAGTAATAAAAGATGACCTACAGATTATGGCTGAAAAAGTTAAAATTAAACTACAGTAAGGACATAATCGACATTGTGCAGTTCGGTTCGTCTGTTATTTTGGGCGTTATACCTAAGGATGTTGATATAGCTGTAATATTCCAGAAAATACCTCTAAAAGAACAATTAAACCAGGCACAAGAAATTAAAAAACAATTTCAGGAGCAGGTTGATTTGCCAATCCATATATCATCTTTTGATTTTTATTCCCTTCTTGATAAAGGCAACTTTGCTAAGGAAGATTTATTTTTCTACGGAAAAAGTATTATTACAGGAGGTTATTTTGCTAAAAAATTCAATCTAAATCCACAATTACAAATCTCTTATAACTTATTTAAATTAAAGAAAAAAGATAAAGTAAGGTTTAATTATCTATTAAATGGAAAAAAAGGAAACTATGGGTTGCTTAGAGCTCATGACGGGAAACTGTTGAATCCAGGTCTTATAGAAATCCCACCAGAATGCGAGAAAATTTTCATTGATCGTATCAGAGACATTATTCAAGACTTCAAAATGAAAAGAGTGTTTATTCAAGACTAAACACTCTTTTAAAGTAGTAACAAAACAGAAAGTTTTATAAACCCTCAAAATACTCTTTTTTTGATAAAAATGTCAAACTTAGAAATAAAAACAGGTAAATTTAAAGAAATATTCCCTTTATTCGATCCTTTGACTATCCAACATTCAGATGAAATAACCAACGATAGAGCTACAGAAAAAGATCCAGAAAAGAGAAAAGGATTAACATCCAAACGGTTTTGGACAGCAGATGGCCCACAATGTGATACAGATAATCCAAAAAGAGAGCCAATGCTATCTTTAACAAGATTACCGAATAATTTAGTTTTTAGGCATTTTCCAGAATCAGTAGACCAGATACTAAGAGGAAAAAATTACACACCATCCACTGAAGAAGCAAGATTAGTAAAAGAAGCGCATGACACTTTAATATTGCCTTTAAGAGGTTTAGACTTAATAGAACATGATGGAGAATTCAGTTATTTTGACTTTAAAACTTCAGAACCCAAATTAAATGAACATCAA
>CAYIHC010000116.1:0-3601 GCA_964363105.1 Candidatus Woesearchaeota archaeon
GCATAGATTCCAGCTTCAGTTATATTAAAGATTACATTTCCACCGTCATGAATAAAAGTTAAATTTGTTAATTGCCATTTATCACATATAAATTCCCCTAAATCAAAATACTCGCATTTCAACACTTTATTTACTCTTGGTCCAATTTGTTTTAATTTTATCTCAGCTTCTTTAAATTTTAATCTTGGAAAGTAAACTAATTCTGTTTGAGCGCCTTTTCCAGTCATTACACTCTCTTTATCAATAAAAACCTTAAATTGAGTATTGTCAACATTATACAGTTTCACTTTACTTCCATTCTTATCAAACAAAAAAGTATTAGGAGCAGTTTCAACTAAACTAAAATTAACACCTTCTCCTAATCTATTTATAATTTCCACATCCAAAACATCAGTTGTTAAATTTGAAAAGTTCAAATATCCAGAATAAACTCCTGTTTTATTTACTTCAAAGTTTACTTTTCCATCTTTTCTTTCAAATTTAATCTCGGTTCCTTTCCATTCTCTGCATCTAAAACCCCCAAGATCAAATGAAGAACATTCTGAAATAAGACTAAATGGCTTGAATTCAGTGAAATTAAATTGTATATAATCAACTTTTAAAGAATCAGGAATATAAACAGTTTCAAAACCAAGATTCTCGCTTGGGTCTCTATCTAAAAATATCCTGGTTCCAGATTCTACATCTTTTATATCTTTTAATTTAAGAGTTATATCAAAGTTTTCATCCTTAGTTTTTAAAAAAATAAAATTATCACCTCTTAAATATTCGCCCCCAATTACATTTCCTTTTTTGTCATAAATCTTCACCTTACCTTTAAACTCATTTAATATTACAGAAGAAGCAATTACAACTAATACTAAAACTACAAATAAAACAGCAAGATAGCCTATCTTTCCTCGTTTTCTAACATCATAACTATTGTAAAGAGATATAGAGTTTGAAAATAAATCTAAATAGTTAAAATCACCCTTTCTTATACCACTAACTAAATTACGATTTAGAAAGTGGCCGCTTGTCTTTCTAACCCCCCAACATATCATAGAGACCAACAATCCCCTTTTTTATTTCTAATATATAATTTACTGACGGCATAAATTATATATAAACATTTCTATGGTTTCCCACGCAAGTGACCTTGAACTTTGTTCAAAGTTTCCACATTTCCAAAGCCTCTTCTTCCACAAAATGTAGTTTTTTCGCAGGAATTATTAGACATTGTGGATAAAGATTAAATTTAAACCCGATCAGTTCACTTAATTTTCCTGTTTTTATTTGAAAATCCTTATTACCTAAACCACTACAACCAACAATTAATTGATTTTCACTTATCCCCTTTGAATTTAAATAAATTAAAGCCTCGTTTATAGACATTAATTTTTCATCCTTTATATCTAGTAAAACCAAAGTATGCATATTATTTTTTAAATTCTCTTTAATAACTTTTATTGGCACATCTACGTTTTTATTCTCAAAGGGTATTGAGGTTATCTTTCCAAAATTATACAAACTTAAACCTGTTAAACCCACAGCTGTAAATATTGACGCATTTTCTATTATTTCAACTTCCACATTCTGTTTTTTAGCTTCAATTAAGTAGTTTATATGTGTAGTTGCAGCAAAAACAGATCCAATAACCAATAAAGCTATGTTTTTCTTTTTTGCTTCATCTAATATGGTATCCATTCCATCTTCAACCATTTTTCTTGTTGCGGTTGTTACTTTTTTACCATATAATTTTGCTAAATTTTTAATACTACACTGCAATTTAGAAGTATAACTTTCCAGATAGATTTTATCACATTTTTTTACAATTTCTAATCCTTTCAAACTAATATCCTTCTCATTCCCTAAGCCAATCCCAATCAGATAGAGTGCCATTTTTCCTTTCTTAGCTCCTTAACATCCCTTATCATCAAATTGATAAACAATCCAACAACAAAACTAGTTAAAATATTCCTGTAATTACTAAAAACCATAAATACAAATGTTATTAACTGTAAAACAATCGCCAAAGTTAAGTCTTTTTTTGTCAATTCTGTTGAATATCCAAATAATAAATAATAAAAAGATAAAATAGAAGAAAAACTAAATAAATAAATATTTGAAATAAATGAAACAGCTATTACGGATAAAGGTATTGCAAAAAATCTTGCTTTTATGAAATACTGCAAAACAAAACCAATAATAACAAAGATTAAAAAATAAAAGTTATTTAGCTTCAATAATAAAAATACAATTAAAACCATCAAAATCAGGATATTTATCAACTTACAAAAAGGCTTTATTATTTTCAATTCTTCTTTTACATATCTCTTAATAAATAAAGATAAAAATAACATAGATAATACAATTAAGCTTGACAATATAATTTCATGAACCATTCAAGATTAAAAGAAATTAACTTTTTAAAACTATCCTTAATATACAATTAATAGCTATTTAACAGAATATTTAAATACAATAAGGAATACATTAATTAGATGACAAAAAACAATGAAATGGTAAAAAAGGTTAAAACCGGAGGAATTTGAACCATGAATAAATTGTCATCAAATAAAGAATATTCTCATTTCCTACTAGATATAAAAACAAGAATCAAAGAGGCCCAGTACTCTGCTCTAAAATCAGTAAATATAGAACTCATCCAGCTTTATTGGGATATTGGAAAGAAAATAGTGGATAAGCAAGAGTGGGGTAAATCCATTGTGGAAACATTAGCAAATGACCTCCAAAAAGAATATCTAGGGATAAAAGGATTTTCTTCGGCAAACCTCTGGAGAATGCGCAATTTTTATCTTAACTACAAAGATAGTGAAAAACTCGCACCATTGGTGCGAGAAATAAGCTGGGCAAAAAATATAACCATAATGGAAAAGTGTAAAAATAGCTTAGAGAGAGAATTTTACTTAAAAATGACCAAAAAATTTGGCTGGACTAAAGACGTTCTAATCCACCAAATTGAAAATAAATCTTATAAAAAATATCTTCTTAACCAAACTAACTTTGACCAGACAGTTCCGGTAAAATATCAAAACCAAGCTAAGTTAGCAGTAAAAGATGAATATACTTTTGATTTTTTAGAATTGGGAGGAGAACATTCTGAGAAAGAACTTGAAGCAGCTCTCATGGAAAAAGTTCGCAAGTTCTTAATAGAAATGGGTGGTCTCTTTTGTTATATTGGCAACCAATATAGGTTAGAAGTTAATGGCAAAGAGTATTTTATAGATTTACTTTTATATCACCGTAAGCTGAAGTGTTTAGTAGCTTTGGAATTAAAAATCGGCGAATTTGCTCCTGAATTTGCCGGCAAGATGCAATTTTATCTTTCTCTACTGGATGATAAAATTAAGTTAGAGGAAGAGAACAATTCCATTGGGATTATAATTTGTAAAAGTAAAGACCGGACAATAGTCGAATATGCTTTAAAAGAAGCCAAAAAGCCTATTGGTGTATCTACATACAAGCTCACGGCACAGTTGCCTAAGAACTTACTGAAATATTTGCCCTCAACTGAAGAAATTGCCAGCAGGTTAAAAGACTTAATGTGAACTACTCTGGGTTGAAGCCCTGAGCGTCTGTTGTTAGACGCTCTCGAGTT
>CAYIHC010000117.1:0-3598 GCA_964363105.1 Candidatus Woesearchaeota archaeon
GTAGCAATGTCTTCTTCTCTCCAGCCTGATTTTCTTAAAGCGTCTTTTATTTTTTCTATTTCAAAGCCTTTAGAAATGCTTGTTTTTACATAATCAACTGCCTGCTGTAATCTTGCGTTTACTTCTATTTGTTTTTCCTGTTCAAATAAAGAGCCTGTTCTTAACTGCGATGTTTGTTGGGTGCTTTCTGTTTGGGATGTTGTAACTGATTTTGCAAGATCTTCATTTGGAGATTTAAAAACTGATTCAAGTTTAGCTGAGGGTCTACTTTGAAATGTTTGTGAGTATGAACTAAAGTCCTTTTCTCTACCAAAGATAAAGTATACTAAGGGACCTATAATAACAAATAAAAATTGAAATAAAATCCAGTTGAATTTTGTTAATCCTGATTTTTGGCTTCTTATGACACTGATTAAACTGATTATAAAAAGAATTAAATGCAATGCAACAATAGAGATTATTACAATTAAGCCTGTTTTGAAATCTGAAATTATTGAAGAGTCTATGATTGCCATAAAGTAATGTGTAAATATAGGTATAAATGTTTTTGTATTCACAGGGGAATGATTAAGGGGGAACTCATCCCATCTATCCCAGCTAAATAATTGTCTTGATAAATTAAACTAATAATGAAATAATAGGTTTTATAACAAAGACAAGTAATTTGTAAACAAAGGGCAATAGGTTTATTACTATAAGAGCCAAGAGAACAAATGAAACTGTATTTGTTATTTTTTTTGCTTTTTTATTATCTTTTATGAAATAAGATACTGCTGTGGAGAACATTCTTCCACCATCTACCGGACCTAATGGAAGAAGATTGAACAGACCGACACCTAAATTTGCAATAAACAACCAAACAGTCAACAACCATAGCCAGACAAGAGCTCTTCCTTTTGTATCGTAAACTCCTTTGACAAATAAACCTATTGTGCCTGTTTTTGGATCTTCTTTTGAAGGCAAAACCTTTGTCTTTATTGATTTTATTGCTGATGAAGTTGAATCTTTAATTTTTAATGTTATTTCATTATCAACTTTATTTTTTATTTCATCAAAGAAAACGCTGAACTTTTCGTTTATTATATCAACATTATTAACACCTAAGATAATATCCCCTTTTTGTATATCTGTTGTTGAGAAGTTTTCCTTAAAACCCATTACTTTTAAGCCTTGAACATGAGCTTTTTCATCTACAAATGGTGTAACTACAAATGTTAATAACAGTAAAACTATAAATGCCAATACAATATTTGAGAATGGACCTGCTGCAAACATTTCCATTTGAACTCTTCTTGGTTTTTTTATAACTTCTTTTTCTTCAGGTTCTACAAAAGCTGCTAAAATAGGACCTAAAAATGCAAAGCCAGAACTTTTTACTTTGATGTTATATAGTCTTGCTATAACGCCATGTGAAAATTCGTGAATAACTGCCAGGATTAAAATTGCAATGATCCAATGCCAAAAAGATAATGGTGGTGCACCTGGAATTGAAACACCTGGTAATACTGGAGCTAAAGGCGGTTCTGTGCCCGGAATAAAAATAAACTTTAGAGTATATCTTATAATAAAATAAGTGATATAAGCCATTCCTGCGAAACCAACAACAACACCTGTAAAGGAAAACACTTTTAAAATTCTTGGTATTTTTTTGCTTAAGTAATCCATTAATCTTAATCCTAACTTTGTTCTATACATAACAAAGATTTTTGCCTGAACTTCGAATTTATTTCTGTATTTTAGAAATAGGATTATTATAACTGCGTAAAATATTATAGCAAATAATACATCGTAGTTTACCAAGTTCACCTCTTTATTTTTTTCTTATTGGTCTAAATCTTCTTTTACCACATTTTTTACAGGGAATTAGACTTTTCATTATCTTTGTTGGAATACCTCTAATTTTTGTTTTACAATTTCTGCAAACAAAAACATTACTAAACAGCCTTTTTGTTGTTTCTGGGAATTTTACCATTTTATTTTACCTGTTTTATTACCTTTCTGCCCATCATTATCCAATATATAACTTGGACATTTTCTTTTATTTGTTCTTTTAACTCTTCCGGCACTTCTATATCAAATGTTTCAAATGTTTCTAAATCCATTACATTTGCCTTATTTTCTAATATAGCTAAAACCTGAGCGCTTTTCTTTTCTATTAAAGGAACATTAATTTTTTCATGACCTGGTGCTACAAACACTCTTTTTTTATCATCTATCAGACCTACACAAGTAACACGACATTTTGCATGTCCGTGCTTGCCTGGTTTTGAGGTTTCTATACTAATAATTGTGCATGGGTGACCTTCCCATTCAATTGTCATGCCTTTTTTTAAACTTCCTGCATCTGTTTGTTTGTAATCAGCCATAATGTAATTGAACAAAGAACTATTTATAAGTGTTTTGGCTTGAATTTAGTTTATAAAATAACCACCGTAAAATTTATATACTTTGCAAGTTTATAATTAAAAATGGAAACAAGAACTATTGATCTGTATGATAAAATTGTAAACACCCTTTCGTTTATCGGGATTATTTTGGGTGTTATTGGTATATTTGTTTTAGTCTTGAGAATTTTTGGGATATTGTAACATGGATAATCTAAGAAACTGGGACAATAAACTTCTAATAATTAATGCGATTTATATAATAATCTTACTTTTGTGGAACATTAAAAACATAAATACTGTAAGTTTAATTGATATAACTCTTAATCTGTTAGGGGCCATAATTTTTGTGATACAGTTTATAATTGCGTTACTTAGAAAATAACTTATCTTTTTTTCTTTTTGACTATTACTGGCTTAGTTTTAACTTTTTTTAGTCTTTCTATTTCTTTTGACTGGGAATTAAAGCTTTTTTCTATGTTTGAAGCTCTTGTTTCTAATTCTTTTACTCTGTCTAAGACAGTTGCACGAGTTTTTTTGATTTCTTCTATTTCTTGAGGTGTTTTTTCAAATAATTTGACTTTTTCTGTCAATTCTATTAATCTTTCTTTCATTGAGGCTGAGTCTTTTTCTAAAATTTGAATGGATTTTAATTTTGCATTTATTTCACTTATCTGTGAGAAGGTGTTATTTATTTCTTTCTGGAAATCAATTTTTGTAATAACGTCTATTTTATTAGCTAAGTTCTTATTTATTTCTGATAAGTCTTTAAGAGCTCTTTCTATGTAATTTGTTTTGAGATTTATGTCAAATATGCCCTTGCTTAGGTTAGCAATGCCTAACCATAATTGTATTAATTTTGCATCTTTTTCATTTAAGTAGACTGCTTTGAATCTAGAAACTTCTTTAATCTGAGCCTCAAGATGCGTTTTTGTGTCTGCACTTAACTTGGATCTCCACGTTTCCATAGCGTTTATAGGGGTAAATCTTTTATAAGCATTTCTATTTTATAGTAGTTACATTAGGAAGTTATATAACTATCAAGTAGTTACAAAAGCGAAAGCTTTAAATATCCCTATCTTAGTTATAAATTATGGAAACAATAGTCTATAAGGAAAGAAGGGTCTACACACAGTCAGACCAAAAGATTACTTTAGAAGATTTAGAACGAACTAGAGTAATTAGTGGTAAAATAGAAAGGGCATATTTATTTA
>CAYIHC010000118.1:0-3592 GCA_964363105.1 Candidatus Woesearchaeota archaeon
CGGGATTTTAGATATAAATATCTTCGTTAACCGATAAGTGTGGTTTATTTCTTTAATTTCCTTATGATTTTACCAGCTATCCATAAAAGAGAATAAATTATAACAAAACTAATTAGGAATAAAAAGATAAAAAACTGTATTGCGCTTTTTATTTGAGTAAGTGGAGAACAATCCAAACACCCCATATTGAGATGTAAAATAAAAGATAAAATAAAAGACAATATCGCTGCAATTTTCCATTTATTTAAGATAATAATTTTCTTCTTAAAATACCTAACGATTGTGAATATAATTGTAAGAAGGATTAAAATAAAACCACCAAAATAAACGATAATGGCTAGAATATTCCATAATAAAAGATTTAATTCATATTTTCGCGGGTTTTCCTTTTGTTCGCTAATTGTTTTAATACAACTTTGTTTTATCTCATATTCAGAATCTTTGCAGTTTAGATTATTAGAACAAACACAATAGCATTTATCCCGTTCTTCAGATAAAGACAAACTGTCACAAGAACTCAAATTGAATTGCATAGCACTGCTATAACATCTTATTAAAAGACCTTTGTAATCAGATATATTATTTGGAAGTTTACCACAATCACCAGCTTGTTCGGGCCTAGCCATTGACATACATTCATCAATAGATGCAAAGCGCTTTGAATGATCAGTTAAACACTGCGTTATTGTGGGTTGAATATACATACCACCTAAAGCAGAATTAGACAATAAAGTTATGATTAAAAACAAAAAAATAAATTTTAAAGCTTTCATTTTAAATTGTTCTCCTAAAGTATTTAACAATGCTTATGATAAGCATTAAAATTAAGAATAAGGACATATGAACGACTAATAAATCATCAAACTCACGCAGTATATAATTTAAAGTATCTGGTCTGCAGCTTACACCCGGTTCGCAAATAACAGTATGCTCTATAAGATAAGATGCTACTAAACCTACGAAAACAGAAATAAGAAATGTTATTATTAAATATTTTACAACATGATTACGCTGTATGTTAGATCTTTTAAGAAAGAAATATATTAAAAGAATTAAAATAATGTAAAAAAAGATAAAAAAGTAAACATCGGTTAAAACCATTTGCTCACCATTTTATTTTTCAGTATTTTTGTTTGCATCTTCCATATCTTTCCAAGTGTTGTTAAACAAGCTTTCTAGAGCAGATGCAAAATAAGGTGTATTAACCCAGATACCTATATCATAACTTGGGTGAACTATTTCGTCGTCCATTGCCATGAACATTACATCTTTCCCATCAACAACACAGAATCTTGCATTTAATTTATTTGAATGCTTGATTTCTGCTATCTTGCCTAATTCCTTAACAGCATTTGAACATTCTTTTGTTATTGGAGCTGCAATTCTAATCTTGACACCTTTCTTGCTTAATCTCTCGAGTTCTGGCTTCAAAGCCTCTAGTTTTCTTATTAAACCTTTGCTTGAAGTCATTATTGTTACATTTTTCTCTGCGTTTTTGATCATATACTCCAGATGAGCATATAGATTATGTCTACCTCTTATTGCGCCGGATAAATCAGAAGGTTCTACGAATTCAATGCCTTGTTTATGTAATGAGTTTAGTTCTTTTAAAACGTCATTGTTTCTTAGTTCGTCTAACTTTTTCTGCCTTTCTTTTGCATCTTCGTTTATTAGTTTCTTTACTCTTTCAACAACTTCTTTAGGCTCTACTGCAACATATTTTATAGGTTTTCCTAACTTCATAACAACAAAGCCCTTCTTTTCTAAGCTCTCTAAGACATCATAAGATCTTGATCTTGGAACATTACCAATATCAGATAATTCGCCTGCTGTGCTTATGCCTCTGGACAACAAAGCTGTCCAGATCCGAACTTCATATAAATTTAGACCAAAAAACTGCCTTAACTTGTTTAAAAATTCCTCTTTGACAATCATAATTACCGTCCTCCTTGGGTAACCCCCCTCTTTTTTTACTTGATGTTGTGATATCCAGTATTTACCGACTAATGATATAAACTATGTGTTGATAGTATCAACAAGCATATATAAAGATTGTTATACTGAAAAGAATAGATCTTTACAGCAAATTTTATTTTTTCTTTCCTTTTTGTATAGAATAAATTCTTTTTAGGTCTTCAATAGTGTTAATATCTGATAAAATTTTTTCATCTGTCCTTAATCTCATAAATTTTGGAAATCGTAATGCAAAACCAGAGTCATAATTTTGTGAAATTTGTATTTCTTCATAGCCAACCTCTATAACTATCTTTGGTTTTATTTTTACTACTTTACCTTCCTGTGAAATCATTAGAGGTTTTAGAAGTTTTGTTAGTGATTCATAGGTGACTTCAAAATTTTTTTCTTTTATACCTGTGCTAACCTTACCCACGATCTTTAATCCGTCATTAGTATTGCAAGCTACTGTGAAACTTGTCAACCAACTAGCTCTTTTACCTTCACCATATTCAGCACCAACAATAACAAGATCCAATGGTTCTAAAATCGGCTTTAATTTCATCCAGCCATTTACATATCTACCTGGTTTATACAAAGAATTAATATTTTTCATCATAATTCCTTCAAGACCATTACTTAATGCATCATGATAAAATTTCTTTGCTTTGATAAGATCATCAGTTACTAAAACAGATGTAAGTTTAATTATGCCTGGTTTTTCTTTTATTATTTTTTCCAATAAAGCTCTTCTTTCTTTTAAGATTGTATCTAAGTAGCTCTTTCCTTCGTAAAATAAAACATCAAACAAATTTAATTCTACTGGGAATTTTTTTGCTAATTCCAAAATATCATATTTTCTTCTTATTCTCTGAGATATTGCCTGGAATGGAAGATATTTTTTTGTTTTTGGATCAAGTGCAACAACCTCACCGTCAACTATAAAATTATCACCTTTGATATTTGTTTTAACAACTTCTATTATATCAGGGAACTGTTTTGTTACATCCTCCATCCTTCTTGTGAATAATTTAATTTCGTTTCCTTTTTTGTGAATTGTAATTCTGAAGCCGTCTAGTTTATATTCTAACTGCATGGGTTTACCTAGTGCTTCAAAGCCTTCGTCTATATCTCTTGCTAAGATTGCTAACATGACGTTTAATGGTCTACCTACTTTTAGTTTTGTGGATGAGATTGAACCTTCTTTAGCTAAAAATATTATCTCGCTAAAATCCAATGCCATATCCATACCTTTCTTTATATCTTTTGAATCCAAGCTAAATGCTTCTGCTAATGCATCTCTTATTATGCCCTCTGCGATTCCTACTCTTAACTCACCTAAAACAGTTCTTACTATATACTTGGCTTCTAATGGTGTTGAGCTTGACAATAATTCGGTAATCAGATTTACTTTTTTATCTACTGTGCCTTGGCCTTCTAGTTCAGCAAGTTTTCTTAAGTTTGATAATACTTTATCTATTGTTAAAATTTCTGTTTTTAAAAATGTCTGGAATTTAGATTTAAGCAATTTTACTGCTACATCTCCAAAACCCCCTAATTTTTCCAATAATTTTTCTAATTCTTCCTGTTTAATTACTGATGTTGTACTTAATGCTTTTAAGATTAATCTCTCACTAAA
>CAYIHC010000119.1:0-3562 GCA_964363105.1 Candidatus Woesearchaeota archaeon
CATATTTTAGGTTATACATAACATAAATTATGTTATATATAGCATACTCGCCTTTTTGTTTGGCTTATGGTGGGGGGGAAGAAAAGAAGTTTGAGATTGGATTTAATGTTATTTAAAAATACACGAATCTTTTGCATTCCACTACACAGATAATGCACACCAATAAATCTTATAAAGCCATACAATCATCTAAACCCAATGGCATTACATGATCTGTTGTTTAGCTTAAATAACTCCAATTTAGGGAACAGAATTAATAATTCTAAACTTGGGAAGAACGTTGAGACGTTGAGTGAGAAATATGTTCCAAGACCTCCTAATATTTTAGTTAACCTTTCCCTGATATCTGCCTCTATTTTTAGTGCACTTAACGAATATTGTGAAACGTTTGTGGATAGCTTAGACGGGCCTATTGTTGAGAAGGAAGGTAGAATCTTCTTTCAGTCTTCTTTTCCAAACCACGAGTATAGGACATTGCCTTTTTTAAGTAATAGAACAGTTCCAGTTTATGAATTAGCTGGCTTAGGTGGGATGGTTGTTACAGCAGGCGGATGTGTTGCATCATTTTTGGCGGCGATAGTTATCAAATTCCCCTTAGAGAAAATTGAGAATCTTCTTTTTGGAGAGCAATCTCCTGAAAATATATTCAAAAGAAATTATGCTGGCTTTCCCTAAAATATCTTTTAAAGCTTTCTAAATGCATTTCTATTTTCATGGTTCATTTGAAACTACACTTTGGTTTCACCTGTAACCAAGCTACTTATGGGTTTTAGCCAACTTTCACACAAAACACTTTTGCCCATAACATATTTAAACCTCATAAAGATAGCTAATTTATGACCTTGGGATTTGAAAATTCGATAGGATTATTAGCATTACTCTCTTTAATACCCCTAATTATTTTATACTTAATAAAGCCAAAGCCAAAGGAAATTCAGGTTCCTTCATTAATGTTTTTCATAAAATTAGCAGGTTCAAATATAAAATCTTCTTTTTTGAGAAATATTTTAAGGGATTTATTATTTATTTTTCAATTTTTGGCGATTCTATTATTAGCTCTAACCTTTGCAGAGCCATATATCTCTTATGAAAAAGAGGTTATTGGCGAAAACTTAGCTATAGTAGTAGACATCTCAGCCTCCTCACAGGTAAGGGAAAATGGAAAAACAAGGTTTGATCTGTCAATAGATAGCATAGAAAAAGTCTTAGGCAATAAAAATAATTTAATATTGGCAAAATCAACGCCATTTTTTGCTCTAAAGGAAAAATCAAAAAATGAAGTTTTGGATTATTTAAGAAAATTAAAGCCCACAGAGTCAAGATCAAAAATAGGTGATGCTATCATTTTAGCAGGCGAATCCTTAGAAGGCGACGGCAGAGTTATAGTTTTCAGCGATTTTATCAACACAGAAGGCGTTTCGCCAATAGTAGCAAAGAATGTTCTCGAATCAAAAGGTATTAAGGTTGATTTTGTTAACACAGGCAAAGGAAACAAAGTAAATTTTGGTTTTATTAATTTAGACTTAGATAATGATAAAGGTAGTATTTTTATTAAAAACTTCAACAACAAAGAAGAAACAATTAAAGTTAGAATTGGAGACCAGTCAAAAGAATTAACTATAGGTGCAAATTCAGTAGAAACAATAAGCTTCAAACCAGAAGGAAATTTCTTAAGTGCAGAAATTCTAACAAATGATGATTTCCACCCAGACAACAAATTAAATTTGGTATTCCCGGGAAAAATAAAATTAGACGCTTTATTAATTACAAACAAAAAATCAGTATACTTAGAAGCAGCTTCTTTATCATCAGGTTTATTAAACATAGATATAGCAGAGCCACCAGTAATTCCTTTAAAAAATTACGATGTTTATATTATAGCAGATATATCTAAAAACAAGATATTAGCAGGAACTTTTGACGACATAGCAAAAAAAGTAGAGCTAGGCGCAGGAGTTATAATCCAGGCTCAGGAAGATTCTAATGAAATTGATTACAGTAATATCTTAAATATTAAATTAGGAAAGAAAAATAAAGAAAATGTAGTTACTTTAGATCAGATTAATAAAA
The DNA here is from genome assembly GCA_964363105.1 of Candidatus Woesearchaeota archaeon. GTDB lineage: Archaea > Nanobdellota > Nanobdellia > SCGC-AAA011-G17 > JACQNH01 > JACQNH01. Next base: position 2,071 of record CAYIHC010000119.1, read on the forward strand.
TAACAAGAGACATTGAAATTGGAAGAGTTAAAGATTCTTTCTTAACTACTCTAAAGCCAGAAACAACATCATTGGCATCAGCAAACAACAATACAGTTTTAAGTATCTCTAATTTAGGCAATGGGAGAACAGCATTTTTTGGTATCCAGGAAACAAATGATTTCAAGTTTTCCCCCTCATACCCAATCTTAATATCAAGACTTGTTGAGTGGGTTTCAGGGAAAGAGGATGTAAAAACATTAAATTATAAAACAGGAGATAGGTATCTTACTGAAAAAGAAACACAAATAGAAACACCTGCTGGTATTTTAATCTCAGACAATATCTTCTTGGAATACCAGGGCCTTTATACTTTAAATGGGAAAAAGATAAGTTCAAATTTGATTAGCGAACTAGAATCAAGTATTAACCCAGATGAAAAAATAGGAGATAATATAGAATCCTTTTCATTAAAAGCATTAAAGAAAAAAGAAAAGAAAGACATAACCTTATATGTTTTAATCTTAGGTCTAATTTTTGTAATATTGGAATTATTATATGCAAAACTAAGAGGTGATTTCTAATGCTTAATATCCCTTACATTAACACACTACAATATCCCATCGCATTAATAATCATTCCTATCTTAATTTTATTTATCTTGTTCGTCGTTTTTAAGAATTTTTCAAAGAATTACAAAAGCAGCATTATTCTAAAAACTTTCGTATTTGTATTAAGATCTTTAACAATCATTGCAATATTAATCGCTATTGCCTCCCCATTTATACAAAAAGAAAAATTAATAGAAGGAGAACCAACATTAAAGATCTTAGTTGATAATACAACATCATTTGAGCTGTATGATGCTTCAGTTGGGGAAGAATTAAAGGAAAAACTAAACGATCAGATAGATGTTGAATTAATAAGAATTGGCAACAAAGAAATATCGGATTTAGGTGACAGCATCTTAAATAACGTTAAAGACGATGAAAGTGTTTTATTAATCTCAGACGGCTCTAATAATCGTGGTGCAGATCTTGAAGACGTAGGCTTATTTGCTTCTAGATCTAATATTTCAGTAAACACAATAAAGTTAGATCCAATCCACAATGATATTGGTGTAGAAGTTAGAGGACCTTCAAAAACAACAGCAGAGGTTGACAACAGGTTTATAGTTAAACTAACTAAAGTAGGAAAAAAATTAGTAGGCTCATTAAAAGTTTCTTTAGACAGCACAGTAGTCTTAGAATCAGATCTTTCAAAAGACACTTACGAGTTTAATGCGCAGCTTACAGAAGGCTATCATAAAATACGGGCTGAAATATTTGTAGAAGATTATTTCAAGCAGAACAATGTCTTTTATAAAACAGTTAAAGTTGTTCCAAAACCGAGAATTGCGTTTATGTCCTTTGATGAATCACCTCTTAAAACACTGTTAAACGATTTATATGCATTAGAAGATATAAAAGACTTTAATACTTTAGATCAATATACATCTTTAATCTTAAACGAT